>JBIKOQ010000027.1:0-9637 GCA_044357955.1 Burkholderiaceae bacterium
CATTGTGATGATGGAGCATGTCGCCAAAGACCAAACGCCCAAGCTTATGCTGCAGTGCACCTACCCCCTCACCGGCGCAGGTGTGGTAAATCAAGTCTACACAGACCTGGCGATTATCGATGTCACCCCAGCTGGTTTTGAAGTGCGGGCGATCATCGAAGGTCTGTCAATCGAGGCATTACAACAAAAAACGGGAGCTCCGTTGAAAGCGTCGCCCAAACTCGCTGTCATTTACCGCGACGCACAAGGTCATCCCAACTACGTGTAATCATCCATTGCAGTGACGCCGCTTTGGGTCACAATAATGAAAATAAACCTAACAAGGGCGGAAACACGCTCATTTGCGCAGAGACTCCATTTGGGCTCTGTCACTATTAAGGAGATCACGATGCACCACAAATTTTCAATCGGTCTGCGTTTGGCCTTGGGTGCGGCGGCCCTCGTTGCACAGAGTTTGGCATGGTCACAAAGCGCTTCTAATCAACCGCTCACGTTGATCATCCCTTATCCGCCCGGTGGCAGCGCGGATATGCTAGCGCGCCCTATGTTGCCAGAGCTGCAAAAGAAACTGGGGCGTACGATCGTCTTGGACTATAAAGCAGGCGCTGGCGGAACGATCGCCACACAATTCTTGGCACGGGCCAAACCAGACGGCAACACAATCCTGATGGTGCTCACTGCGCACGCGATCAATGACGCGCTTTACCCCTCTTTGCCCTACAACACACGCAAGGATTTTGCTCCCGTGTCACTTGTGGCGACACTGCCCTTGCTCGTTGCTGCACCGCTTGCGACGCCGGCCAACACAATCCCCGAGTTGATTGCTTATGCCAAGAAAAATCCGGACAAGTTATCCTACGCCTCCGCTGGCAACGGCAATACGAGCCACTTGGCTGTCGAACTCTTTAAATCACAAACAGGTACCCAAATGACCCACATTCCCTACAAAGGAAGTGGCCCGGCTGTGATTGCCATGCTTGGCAACGAGGTCAACCTCATGTTCGACAGTATTTCAACCTCCTATCAGCAGGTCAAAACAGGAAAACTAAAGGCTATTGCCGTCACAGGTGCAAAACGTGCATCGATTCTGCCTGATGTACCGACGGTTGCCGAAACACTTCCTGGCTTCGAGGTCAATGTTTGGTACGGAATTTTGGCACCTGCGGGCACGCCAGCCGCTACGGTAGAGACGCTGAGTAAAGCTTTTGCCGACGTCGGTGCTGATCCAAAAATCAAAGCTCAACTGAATGCCAATGGCTATGAAATGGTCGGTTCTTCACCTGCTGCTTTTGGAAAGCATATCGAAGTTGAACTCACCAAATGGAACAAGGCTGTAAAAGAATCTGGCGCCAAAATTAACTAAGCTTAAGGAAAATACAAAATGAAATCTGCTTTTTTTCAATTAAAAATCACGCAAGCTTTACAAGTCGTTTGTGGCTTGGCTTTTACCTTCGGAGTCGCCGCCTCAGCACAAGCACAAGCCAACTGGCCTGATCGCCCGATCAAACTAATCGTCGGCTACCCACCCGGCGGACCTGTCGATACCACTGGACGTGTCTTCGCGCGCTATCTGAGTGATGAACTCAAGCAAACAGTTGTTGTAGAAAACAGAGCGGGAGCAAGTGGCGTAATCGGTGCCGACGTTACGGCAAAAGCGACACCAGACGGCTACACGCTCAACTTTGTCGCGAGCCCAAGCCTCACGATTTCTCCCATCGTTCAACGCAGCAAACTCTTTAACCCGCGTACTGATTTCACATTAATCAGTCCCGTTGTGAGCTATACAAACGTTCTGTTGATCGGCCCACAAATTCCGGCAAAAAATGTCGGTGAACTTGTTGACTATGCCCGTCAAAATCCTGAAAAAGTCAGTTTTGGTTCAGCGGGTTTTGGCGGATCAAATCATTTATCTGCTGAGTTGCTCAAGCAATCCACCAAGACCGAAATGCTTCATGTCCCTTACAAAGGAAATGCACCTGCAATGGTCGATGTGATGGGAGGCAAGGTGACCTTTATGTTTGACATTACCAGCACTGGAAAAGCCTTTATTGACAGCGGTAAAGCCCGTGGCTTGGCCGTGACGTCGAGACAACGCAATCCAAGCTTGCCCAATATCCCCACAATGATTGAAGCCGGTATCCCTGATTTCGAAGTGGTGGGCTGGTTTGCTGTCATTGGTCCTAAAAGCATGCCCCAACCAATCGTCGCCAAGCTGACAGCCGCGGTTGAGGCGGTTAAGCGTAATCCTGAATTCATCAAATCGATTGAAGCTGGCGGTTACTTAATTGATCAGGGTGATGCCAAAGCATTGAGCGCTACGATCGACAGAGAATACAAAATGTGGGAAGGCGTGATTACAAAGGGCAATATCTACCCAAATTAATCATTGATTTTAATGATTTTGATTTCGTATTTTAATTAAATGGATGGAGCTTTTGATGAGTGGAATGTTAGAAGGTAAAGTTGTTGTCGTGACCGGTGCCGGCGGTGGTATTGGGCGTGGCATTGCTTTGGCAATGGCTGCTGCAGGCGCTAAAGTCGTCGTCAACGACATTGGTGCGAGTCTTGCCGGAGAAGGCACAGGAGCCGGACCGGCACAACAAGTTGCCGATGAAATTATTAAAGCAGGTGGTCAAGCTGTACCCAATACTGACAGCGTAGCCACGCGCGTGAGCGCCCACAACATTATCGAAACAGCTGTTCAGACTTTTGGACGGATAGATGTCGTTGTCAACAACGCTGGTAACTTGCGCGACCGCGTATTTCACAAAATGAGTGAAGAAGAGTGGACGCAGGTGATTGACGTTCACCTTAATGGTACTTTCTTTGTCAGTCGCGCAGCCGCCAACTATTACCGTGAGCAAGAGTCAGGTGCGTTCGTACACATGACATCGACCTCGGGCTTGATTGGTAACCTGGGTCAAGCAAATTATTCAGCTGCCAAGCTTGGCATTGCCGCATTATCCAAGTCTATCGCATTGGACATGCAGCGCTACAACGTTCGCTCCAACTGCATCGCTCCTTTTGCTTGGAGCCGGATGACCAGCTCGATCCCCGCCAATACCGACGAGGAAAAAGCACGTGTCACCAAGCTTCAGAAAATGGAAGCAAACAAAATCGCACCGATGGCCGTTTACCTTGGTAGTGATCAAGCCAAGGAAGTGACCGGTCAGATTTTTGGCGTGCGTGCCAACGAAATCATGCTGTTTAGCCAACCGCGTCCTATCCGCTCCGTGCACATGAGCACCGGCTGGACGCCAGAAGCCATCGCCGAAATCGCCGCACCCGCGATGCGTCATCACTTTATGGCGCTTGAGCGCTCACCTGACGCTATTGACTGGGATCCGATCTAATCATGGACTATCAGCTAATCAAAAACTGGGTGTTTCCCGAGGTCGATCGCACCTATACAGAGAACGACAGTATTTTGTATGCGCTCGGCATCGGCTTCGGTCAGGAGCCGACTAACCCAAATCACTTGAAGTATGTCTACGAGCAAGACCTGCAGGCCTTTCCAACAATGGCTGTGGTGCTAGGTTATCCCGGCTTTTGGATGAAGGACCCAAAAGCGGGCATTAATTGGGTCAAGCTCGTGCACGGCGAGCAGCGTCTGACGATTCACAAGCCCTTGCCGCCAGCCGGTCGCGTGATCGGTCGCTCGCGCATCACGCATGTGATCGACAAGGGCGCCGACAAAGGTGCGTTGGTGCTATCCGAGCGCACCCTGCATGATGCTGCAGGCACGCTTCTGGTCACGATCGGGTCAACGACTTTTTGTCGCGGTGACGGGGGTCTCAGTCACTCTGATGACAGTCCTGCACCACTTGAAGCGACGCCAGATCGTGCGCCTGATATGACTTGTGCATTGCCAACACTGCCTCAAGCGGCATTGATCTATCGTTTGTGCGCGGATAATAATCCTCTGCATGCTGATCCTGCTGTGGCCGAACGCGCAGGCTACCCACGCCCGATCCTGCATGGTTTGTGCACCTATGGCGTCGCAGCGAGAGCGATTGTGCAGGCTGTATGCGATCACGATGCCTCCAGATTGACAGCCTTGCATACGCGCTTTTCCTCTCCGGTCTTTCCGGGCGAGACCATCGTGTGTGAGATTTGGCGCGATGGTAAGGATGCGGTACGCTTTAGGGCCAAGGTCGCCGAGCGCGACATCGTTGTTTTAAGCCATGGCTTCGCAGGAATCAAAGCATGACCTCAGATGTGAAACAGCAAGACCCACACACACGCCGTGCACCCCTCGCTGGAATACGTGTCCTTGACCTGTCCCGAGTATTGGCAGGTCCCTGGTGCACACAAAACCTCGCAGATCTAGGTGCCGATGTCATCAAAGTTGAGCGCCCCAAGCTCGGCGATGACACCCGCGCGTGGGGTCCGCCGTTTCTCAAAGATCAGGACGGCAACGACACCACCGAAGCCGCCTACTATCTGAGTACGAATCGCAACAAGCGTTCGATTGAAATCGATTTAGCTAGCCCTGAAGGCATCAAGCTCGTTAAAGAACTGGCGAAACACTGCGATATCCTGGTGGAAAACTTCAAAGTCGGCGGACTCAAGCAGTACGGTCTCGATTATGAAAGCATGAAGGACGAGTACCCTCGCCTGATTTATTGCTCGATTACCGGCTTTGGCCAGACCGGTCCGTATGCTGAGCGCCCTGGAT
Source organism: Burkholderiaceae bacterium (assembly GCA_044357955.1). Taxonomy (GTDB): domain Bacteria; phylum Pseudomonadota; class Gammaproteobacteria; order Burkholderiales; family Burkholderiaceae_B; genus Zwartia. The sequence goes on from JBIKOQ010000027.1 coordinate 4,679, forward strand.
ATGACTTCATGATTCAGGGGATGGGTGGACTGATGAGCATTACCGGTGAGCGAGATGATCTCCCCGGTGGTGGACCGCAAAAAGCGGGCGTCGCGGTGACAGACATCATCACGGGCATGTATGCCTCCGTCGGCATACTTGCCGCACTCCAAGAACGCAATCACAGCGGTCTTGGGCAACATCTTGATATCGCGTTGCTCGACTGTCACATTTCGATGCTGGCCAATCAAAATTTAAACTATATGACGACGGGCGAAGCACCTGTTCGTGCTGGCAATGCCCACCAAAACGTTGTCCCCTATCAGGTATTCAAAACCTCTGATGGTTTCATGATTGTGGCCGTCGGAAACGACTCCCAGTACCGTTCCTTTTGTGGCGCCATCGGCATTCCCGAATATGCGACCGATCCAAAGTTCATCACAAACCGACAGCGCATTATTCATCGCAGCGAACTGATCCCTGTATTAGAAAAAATCATGGCTTCGGGAAAGCGCGATGCGTGGATCGCCAAACTGGAGGCCGTAGGTGTGCCTTGCGGTCCGATTCAAACGATTGACCAAGTGTTTGATCACCCACAGGTCAAAGCACGTGAAATCTGGAAAAATATTCCACATCCGACAGGCGGGACGTCACCCACCACAGCGAGCCCGATGAATTTTTCAGCGACGCCAGTTCAGTACAAGCGCGCGGCGCCTTTGCTGGGGCAGCATACGGATGAGATTTTGAAGGAATTGTTGGGGAAAACTCTTTAATTTAAAACATGCGCTCAGTAATTAGTGTAAAAAAGTAGTACTCAAAATTACAAACAATATTTTATCGATTAACCCGGAGACAAAAAATGAAAAAACTACTTGTAGGTTTAACTTTATTACATGCCGCACTCGCCACACCCGCCCTTGCCAAAGACTATGCCATTGGTGCAGCATTTCCTCTAAGCGGAGCGAATGCCGAATACGGACAGGTCTTTAGCTCAGGCGTGAACCTTGCCATTGAGCATATCAATGCGGACAAAAAATTATCAGGCAAGCTATCGGTCGTATATGAGGATAGCCAAGCACTGCCCGCTCAAGGCGTCATTGCGGCCAATAAACTCGTCAACGTAAGCAAAGTACCCTATATCCTCTCCGCCTTTACAGGTGTTTCAAAGGCTATGGCACCGATTGGTGCACGCACCAAGACTGTGATGGTGAACGGTGGCGGCGTAGGTCCTGATTTAGCGATGCTCGGCGAATATTTCTGGAATACGATTCCATTGGCGAACTTTGAAGTCACCGCAATGGCGCCTTATCTTGTGAAGGAAAAAGGTTACAAGCGCATCGCGCTCATTTACGTCGACGATCCTCTTGGACAAGCGATTCTCAAAGATCTCACCAAAGAAGTGAAAGCTGCTGGTGGCGATGTGGTGGGCTCATTCTCGATTCCTACCACTGCACAACAGTTCTCTGGTGTCGCTGCGCGTGTGCGTGACACAAAACCTGATGCTGTTTACATCGCGACCTATGGCAACCAGCAAGTTCAATTGGTCAAGCAACTCCGTGACAATGGTGTGAGCCAACCCTTGGCGAGTTATTCGGCCATGTCCTTGCCTTCGATTCTGAGTCTTCCAGAAGCGAAAGGCCTTGTTTACACCAGCCAGCAAGTGTCGTTAGATAAAAACGATCCCCTGACCAAACGTGTCGAAGAGGACTACAAAAAGAAATACGGTAAAGAGCCAAATATGTACGTGCTCAACTATTACAACGCCGTATTGACCTTTGCCGACCTCGCTGCAGCACTCGAAAAAGCGGGCAAGCCTGTTACAGGGGAAAATCTGTTGGCACAACGTAAAGCCACGAAAAACTTCCAATTCGTGGGCGCAACAGTCTCTTTTGCTGAGGATGGCACGGTCAAGTCACCCATCCAAATCAATGAGATGGTGGGTGATGGCAAGAGCAAAGTGATCTCCACAGCTAAATAAGCAAGCGAGTCGGTCCACGTGTGGACTTTGTCCACACGTCTTTAGGTTGTATAAATAGGAAACTGCCCCATGCTGTTTGCCCAATTGTTAGCCAATGGGCTGCAAACCGGTGCGCTCTACGCACTGGTTGCGGCCGGGTTCTCGCTGATTTTCGGTATGACCCGCATTTTTCATGCTGCGCATGGCGCGACGTTTACGATCGCTGGCTTTATTTTTTATGAGTGTTACGTCGTATTGGGTTGGGCATGGCCGCTTGCAGCGCTCGCCTCGGCCGCAGCAGCTGGTTTGTTTGGTGTCCTGCTAGATCGCTGGGTCTATGCAGTGATCCAACGCCATGAGGGCTCATTCTTTACTGTATTTGTCGCCTCTTTTGGTGCAGCCATTGTGGTGCAGAACGTTATCTCGATCGTCTTTGGTCGTGGCATGGTGACTGTCAGTACCCCGTTGAGCAAGAGCCTTGAAATCATTCCAGGTTTATTTATCGCACCCATCGCTGGAGCGGTTCTTGCCAGCGCCATCGTATCTTTTGCCTTGCTTCAATGGCTGTTGACACGGACCAATTTGGGTATCGCATTGCGTGCCTTAGGTGAAAATCCCGCATTGATCGAAGTGTACGGTCTGACACCACGCCGTCTTTCTCAATATGTTTTTCTAATCGGTTCCGTCTTAGTCGTCCCAGCCGCCATTTTGACGGCAGCGACCTCAGGCTTAAATCCATCAATGGGCAATCACGTCATGTTGATCAGTATCGCCGCGACAATCGTTGGCGGAGTCGGCAGCTTAAAAGGTGCGGCCGTTGCAGGATTGCTTCTTGGTCTGGCAGAAAACCTTTGCTTAGCTTTTATCGATCCACAATGGAGCGAAGCCGTCACCTTCGTCATTTTGTTCCTGTTCATCCTGTTCCGTCCTGGTGGCGTGTACGGTCGAGCAACAGTTTCTTAAGGAGGGACACAACATGATTGCCTACCTACAAAATATTGCGGTCCTTTTTTGCATCAACGGTATCCTTGCCCTGACGCTGAACTTCATCATGGGCTATGCAGGAATTTTTTCTCTTGCGCATGCCATATTCTTTGGCGTAGGCGCTTACGCAACCGCTTATATTGCGTTGAACTTCTCTGACTCACTTTTGCTGTGTCTATTTGCTTCGGCAATGATTTCCGCCGTGCTCTCAATGGCACTCGCGCTGCCAGCTTTGCGTGTGCGAGGTGAATACTTTGTCGCCGCTTCGCTTGGTTTGCAAGTCATTGGCGTGACCATTTTTTCGGAGTGGAAATCTGTGACGGGCGGTCTCGGCGGAATGATTGGCATTCCGAGACCTAATTTGTTCGGATATGTATTTAATAACGACACTGCATTTCTTGCCCTCGCCTTAGTGATTCTTTTGTTGGTCCTTGGCATCACGGCGCTGCTAGTGCGAGGCAGTTTTGGCAGAAGCTTGATGGCGATTCGAGATAGCGAATCTGCCGCACAGACCTATGGCAAGCATGTCAATGCCGTCAAAACACTTTCTGTCGCCGTTTCAGCAGGACTGGCTGGTGTAGCCGGTTCTCTTTATGCGTTTTATATGAGTTTCATTAACCCTGAAAGCTTCATGCTGGAAATGTCTATTTTATTGATGGCGATGGTGATCATTGGTGGAACAGGCACGTTGTTTGGACCCATCGTCGGAGCAGCCCTGCTGATGTCTTTGCCTGCCGCACTGACTTATCTTCCCTTTCTACCACCCTCTGAGCTTGGCACGATCCAGCAAATCATTTATGGACTCGCGATGGTTCTACTGATGATGTTTAGACCAGGCGGTCTTGTGGGTGGACGGACAAAGGGGAAGGCAGCATGACGACCGCAACTGCATCCACCTCTGCCAACACAGAAGCGAACGCCACGCCTGCGAAACATGCGCCTCAAGAAATTCTTCTTGAAATCCGTGCCGTGAATAAAAATTTTGGTGGGCTTCAGGCGATCTCCGATGTCACCATGGACTTGCCTGCTGGCGTCATCACGACCCTCGTCGGCCCGAACGGCGCAGGAAAAACCACACTCTTTAACCTCATTACCGGTCACCTCGTCCCCACGAGCGGAACGGTACACTGGCTCGGTAAGCCGCTCAAAGGCTTTGAACCTTGGCAGATTGCGCGCATGGGTATTGCACGCACATTTCAGGACTTGCGCCTCTTTAACCAAATGACCGTCGAAGAAAACATTATGACGGTGATGGAGCGCAGCAGTTGGCTGTGGCAAGGGGGCAAAGAAGCTGCTGAGAGCAGAGTCACGGAGATTCTTGAGGAAACTCAACTCAGCGAAAAACGCAATGAACGCGCGGTTGATTTGGCATATGCAGAAAGAAAATTTCTCAGCTTAGCCCGCATCATGGCGAGCGAGGCAAAACTTTGGTTACTTGATGAACCTGCCTCTGGACTCGACCCACGCTCATTTGAACGATTCGTAACGCTATTGCGTCACTATGCTAAACGGGGTATCACCATTTGCATCATTGAGCATAATCTAGATATCGTGATCCAGCTCTCAGACCGTGTCGCCTTTTTAGATCAGGGCAAACTTCTGGCACAGGGCAGCTCACAAGATATTCTCAAAGACCCGCATCTGGCGGCTATTTACTTTGGAGACCGCTCATGAGCCAAGGTCCCTTTCTCGAAGCTAATAATCTGCGGGTGGGTTATGGCGGCAGGCCCGTACTTGAAGACTTTAATGTCAGCCTCCAACATAATGAGGTCTTGTGCTTGATCGGTCACAATGGCGCGGGAAAATCCACACTTCTCAAAGCGTTGTTTGGGCTCGTTCCTCTGGAGCACGGGTCTATCACGCTCGAAGGTCAATCCATCATCAAACCCGATCCAAGAGCACTCAGTGCGGCTGGTATCGCACTGGTGCCTGAGGGTCGAGGCGTTTTTCCTGGATTGACTGTTGCAGAAATCATGAAGCTTGGCTTTTGGGCCAATCATATCCCGACCGGCGAACAGTCCGCTCGACTTGAGTGGGTG
>JBIKOQ010000347.1:0-2890 GCA_044357955.1 Burkholderiaceae bacterium
ACAATCGCAGAATGTAAAAATGCAATCAACATATTACGTGTGAAAGCAACCTCCAAGGGCTCAAGCCGAAGTGTGCCTCGAATCAATTGAAACAAGCGATGACGAAAAATCCACACTACAGCAAGTATCGAACCCAGCTGAATCACGACCTCGAACACCTTGGCTTCGTTGGACTGAAAATTGATCCAGTCACCAAACAGGATTAAATGACCCGTGCTCGAAATGGGCAAAAACTCTGTAATCCCTTCTACGATTCCAAGAAAAAACGCTTTCCACAAATAAATTGTTTGCTCGGTCATGCCGATCCTGCCCCTAAATACTGGCCCAATAGTATCGTCATTATCGCCGCAAACAGACCCAGCTGCGCCTGAGGGGACTCATTTAAACGTTGGCGTTGGAACCACCTGATGGGAAACGTAGTGCCCACGCGCATCGACCTTGACTAGCATCACACCACCTTGACCCACAGATTCACCTGCATACGCTGAAATATTTACCTGGTGCGTCACCAGGATCAAGGGTTTGTTTGGTTTGGTCGCATTGGCTGAAGACTTGATACGCTGCGCCAACAAGGTTCTGAGCGCCACCGTCTGTGGTTCTGAGTCGCTCATATTGCGAAAAAACGAACCGAGTGCTGGCGCGATCGTCACCGGACCCTTTCCAAGCAAAGTCGCTGTATCCACGCAACGACACCAGGGACTGCTCAACACGTCAGCAGAATCAATCCCCTGCTGTTTTAGCCAGACGCCCAAGGCTTGCGCTTGCTTGCGACCGAATTCTCCCAAATTTCGTTGTGTTGAACAGTCACCAATTTTTAAATGAGGTGGATCACTAAAGCCGGGGGCATCAGCATGTCGAATCATCAACACATGCTGACCATCACTGAGCGCATCGCTGAGGGTTGTGCTCTGTGCAGGTAAGGTAAACAAGGCTGCACTCAATGACAGCCACATTATCAAAAGAGATTTAATCATGTTCATGACTCATCCAAATTTTCTGAGTTCCCGATAAACCCAGAAAGGAGAAACCGCCAAGATGACATTTAACATAGAAAAAATGATGCTCGCCTGATAACCCCCCGTCCAGTCATATAAAAGGCCGGACATCATGGCGCCTGCGGCGGCTCCAACCGACATACAGGCATAGATCACGCCATAGATGGTGGCCAATCCGGGCCCCGGGAACAGCTTTGAGCACAGGCCGGAAATGATGGGTCCACGCGCGCCTTGCGCGATGCCAAAAAATGCCACAAACGACATTAAAAACAAGGGAGAGGGAAAGTGGCTCAGCGCCAACAAACTGGCGAGCCCCAGCGTTGTGCAGGTAAAGGATAATGTCGCGGTCCGTCTCGCACCCAGCACATCGGCCAGACGTCCGGCCGAACCCACGCCGAGCACGGACAAAATCCCGGCGAAACCAAAGGCGCTCGCAGCCTCAATCGGTGTAAAACCTGTCGAAACCAGATACGCGATCATTTGCACCAAGACCGTATAGACCACGACCGAAGTAAAGAAAAATGCTTGGGCTAAGCCCCAAAAGCCTGAATGGCGTAACGCCGCGCGTAACGGCGAGTTCGTTGGCGCAGCGACCGTCTCGGCACTCTTTGTTTTCGCATGCGTTGACGACGTCAGCACAGGCCCCTGGCTTTTCGCACACCCCCGTGCGCCATAACCGGCGCGAATCACTCTCCAAGGCAGCAGCATCACAATCGGCAAGGCAATCAACAAACTCCCACCCATCACGTGATAGGCATCGCGCCAGCCCACGGTTTGATTCAGATACTGCGCGAACGGTACTAAGACCAACGTACCCGCACCAAAACCCGCATACGCAATCCCAATCGCCGTACTCGTGCTGTGAGGAAACCAACGGCTAATCAAACTCGCTGAAGGCACCATGCCAATCGCTGAAATACCAATTCCACCCGCCACGCCAATACAGAGATGAAACTGCCAGAGCTGGGTCAATTGTCCCGCTAAAAAATAACCTAAACCTAGACTGCCGACGCCGAGAAGGTAGACCAAGCGTGGCCCCCAGCGATCAAACAGCACTCCAACAAATGGCGCCGACAAACCATTGGCAACCATATAAATACTGTACACACTTGAGAGCTCGGAGCGACTCCAGCCAAACTCTGTTTCAAGCGGCAAGAGAAATGTCACATAGGTATCGCCCACCCCGCGTCCAAGCATATTGAACACAAAACAGATGAGCAACACCACCAACGCCATCTTTGCGTCAGGAAGGTGCCACCTCGGTCCGGCAGGCAACATCACCGTTGTGCGACGATTGAAGTCAAACAGGTTTGCATTTCATAAAACCAGAGCGTCGGCAAATACAGACCACTTCACCACGTTGATTGATACCACGGTGCTCAAACTCGACAATGCCCGCATCCGTTCGTGACTTACTTAAGCGCTTTGAGACGATGGTCGTCTCAACATGAATCGTATCGCCATAAAAAACAGGATGCGGAAAGCGTGTATCCGTCATGCCAAGATTAGCAATCGTCGTGCCCAGCGTCGTCTCACCCACCGAGATTCCAATCACTAAACCCAAGGTAAACAAGCTGTTGACCAAGATGCGACCGAATTCGGTTTTAGATGCAAACTCAGCATCCAGATGCAGTGGTTGCGGATTCATCGTCAACGTTGAAAACAGCACGTTATCCATTTCAGTCACAGTCCGCGTCATGGAATGATTGAATACCTGACCAACTTCGAACTCTTCGTAATACAAACCAGCCATCACACCCTCCTAATAGGACTTAGGTAAGCCCAGCACACGCTCGGCGATGAAACACAATACCAACTGGGGACTCACCGGCGCGATACGTGTGATCAAGACTTCACGCAAATAACGCTCCACATGATATTCCTTGGCATAGCCA
>JBIKOQ010000349.1:0-2887 GCA_044357955.1 Burkholderiaceae bacterium
TGGCCAAGTGGGGCAAGACTGTCAAGGATGCAAACATCAAGGCTGAATAATCAAACCTTGAAAAATACGTCTTGATGCACCGTATGCTCGGTGACGCAAAAAAAAGGGGGCCACTCACAAGCGGCCCCCTTTTACTGCATTACTCGGGAACAACCCCGGCATCCTTGGCGACCTTGCTCCAGCGCGCCTGCTCCTGACTAATATATTGGCCGAATTGTTGCGGTGTCCATTGGGTCGGCACTGCGCTGAACTGTGCAAAGCGATCAACCACCTCTTTGGACTGCAAGGCATTGTTGATGGCCGCATTCATTTTGACGACGATGTCTTTAGGCGTACCGGCTGGCACCACGATGCCTTGCCACGAACTGACATCGTAGCCCGCAAAACCCAATTCAATCACTGTGGGTACCTGAGGGGCCACAGCAGAACGATCCGCCGTGGTAATCGCTAAAGCTTTGACCTTACCAGAAGCCACTTGCGGATGGATACTCGAAAACGGATCAAACAATACTTGAATCTGCCCACCTAATAAATCTGTAATCGCGGGCGCGCTTCCCTTGTAGGGAATATGGTTCATTTTGATGCCAGCCAAACCCGAAAAATACTCCACCGCTAAATGGATGGAGCTTCCGGCCGTGCCGTAGTTCAATTTCCCAGGATTCTTTTTCGCAAAGGCCACCAATTCAGACAAGGTGCTGACCGGCACCGTCGGGTTCACCGCGACTAAAAGAGGCTGAACGGCCACCATCGCGACCGGCTCAAAACTAGTGGAAGGGTTGTAGTTCAGCTTGGCCATCGTCCACTGATTGATGGCCAGGGTACTAATATTGCCCATCAACCAGGTATAGCCATCCGGCGCACTCCGTGCTGCAGCCTCAGCGCCACCCGGAGGAAAGGGGACGACTAATTTGATGGGACGATCAGGAAAGGTCTGTGCGATCGCAGAAACCGCCAATACTGAGCCCGCTAATGCCACTGCGAATTTGATTGTTTTTTTCATAGTCTCTTCTCCTTGGCGCGTTGACGCGCTCGTTGCTGATGATTTATGGGTTCGTCATGTAGGCTCATTATGCATCTAAAATCGTGTCATGCTGAGATTACAACCAGCCCACTCAACCCGTTAACCCCAAGGTTTCGACGATGTCTTTGCCCTCCTCTTTACTGACGTCCCTCCCCGAACAACTTGCCGTCGAGCAAGAACGCCCTTTTGAGGCGATCAGATTGCAAAGTCCCCTAAAAGGACCTCGCCTGATCGTGACGGCCGCCGTGCATGGGAACGAAACCTGTGGCACCTTTGCCATCGAAAGACTGGTCAAACAATTTGAAACAGGCGAGCTCAAACTTAAGCGCGGTGCAGTGACCTTTGTCCCCGTCACGAATCCTAAAGCCTATCGATTGCAGCGACGCAACGGCGATCGCAACCTAAACCGTCGGCTGATTCCGACCGATACACCCGTGCAATACGAAGACCACATCGCCAACTGGTTGTGTCCGCTGTTAGCCGAGCATGATGGGCTGCTCGACCTCCACTCTTTTCAGAGCGGTACCCAACCCTTTGCACTGTTTGGTCCGAAAAATAATACAGACGCCCTCGAACCTTTTGACCATGCCGACATCGAAGAAGCGCTGGTCCAGAGGCTTGGCTGTTCACGTTTCGTCTATGGCTGGCTTGATACCTATGCCAAAGGCATTGGTCGACGCGCGGCGGAAGTACAAGCGGGTCGTTTTAACGCCAAAGAGGTTGACATCGACACCCGTTATGGGATCGGTACCACCGAATACATGCGGTCAGCAGGCGGCTGGTCCATTACGCTTGAGTGCAGTCAGCATGACGATGTAGGCGGTCGCGAGGTCGCATACCAAGCCATTCTCAATACGTTGATTTATCTTGGACTCATCGATGGGCCAACGCCTCAGCCCGCTCAAGACTTCCAAGTACTGGGACTCTACGATGTTTACGATCGTTTTGATATGAACGATACTTTTGCTCAGACTTGGAAAAGTTTTGATCCTATCGCTCAAGGAGAGATCATCGGGACACGGGCGGATGGTTCCGTTTTACGCGCCGAACAGGATTGTTTCATCGTGTTCCCCAACATCAAATCACAGCCCGGTCAGGAATGGTTCTATCTGGCGCGAGCCGGTGGTCGTCTGGGACATTAGACCCTTTCGGCTAGACGCTCAGACAGCTTCTTGCTGATTAAGCAACCATTGCGTGAGTACTTGCGTCGCCAACATAAAGTCCTCTGTTGCCATCGCCTCGTCGGGGTGGTGGCTGCCGTTTGGATTACGAATAAAGACAAATCCGAACGGAATACCCGCCGCGCAGAAGGCTGCAGAATCATGTGAGGCAGGACTCGGTAAATCACAATAGGGCAAGGACAAGGCCTGGGCACAATCTCTCAATTGTTGTGTCAACAGCGGGTCAGCTTGCGCCACCTCGGCACTGGCACGTGGACCGAGGTCAATCGTCACACCACGTTTTTTCTCTGTCTCGCGAACCAGAGCAAGAAATGCCGTCTCTAACTCCACGAGATCAGGTTGAACATAGGCCCGCACATCCAGACTCATCGAAAACTCACCGGGAACGACGGTTAGACCATGACGTTCAGCGTTTGTATGAAACTCGCCTACGGTGCAGGCCATCAGGCGGCCCTGACGCTCCCATTCAGACCAGAGGGCATCAAGACCGAGCGCAAGATCTGCCCCTGCAAGCGAAGCATCGTGGCGAAAGCGACGTCCTAAACCCACATGACCATACTCGCCTTTGATGCGTATTTTCGGATAACGAAAATTACCAGGCACCCCTGTGCCAATCGCGATCGGAAAGCCCGTCAACGCCAGGCTCGGCGCCTGCTCGATATGCACTTCCATAAACGCACGCACA
>JBIKOQ010000348.1:0-2889 GCA_044357955.1 Burkholderiaceae bacterium
AGGGTATGGGATGGCCTATGCCGAGGCGTTGGCGAGAGGTTTGCCGGTCATTGGCACGACGGGCGGTGCGATTCCCGATACCGTACCCCAAGAGGCAGGCCTGCTCGTGCCGCCTGGCGATGTGCAACGTCTGACGCAGGCTTTGCGTGCGGTGATGCAGGACAAGGCTCTGCGGGAGCGTCTCTCTCAAGGGGCGAAACGTGCAGCCTTGCAGCAGCCAACTTGGGAACAATCGGTTCAGCGTTTTGCTGAGGTGCTGGAGCGGTTGCAGACGCGGTTTTAGATATTAAGCAGAGATTTTTATGCGTTGCGCAGTCAAATCGCAATCAAATAAAATTTCATTGCCAAGCAAGTGCGTGAGGACATTCAAGCGCAGTGCCTGATCCATATGTTCGATAGCGGGTAGATTGAGACTGGCGCGACCCGAGCCCATCAAAATGGGTGCAACGATCAAGTGCAGTCGATCTAGACAGCCCGCTTGCAAAAAGCGCGATACCGTTTCTGCACCTCCTTCGATCAACACGCGGTTGAGTCCGCGCTGATGCAAGCACTTCAAGATGTCTTGAGGCGCGATGCGTCCATCGAGCGCAGGGAGCTCGACCATTTCAACGCCAGCCGGTGCGTTGATTTCAATACCTTCAGAGACCACCCACAAACGACGTGCGCCATCCTCAAGCCAGACCCGCGCGTGAGGATTGAGTTTGCCTTTGGGGTCAATGACGACCCGAGCTGGATTTTTACCGCTGACTAATCTGACATTGAGTTGCGGATCGTCGGCGATGGCGGTACCGACTCCCACTACGACCGCGTCAAGTAAGGCGCGCAACTGGTGCAGATGCGTCAAACCTGGAAGACCATTGATGTATTTGGATTGACCGGTCACTGTAGCAATGCGACCGTCCATGGTTTGACCCAGCTGGCCGACCACCATCATCGTGTCTACGTGACTGGTCCTGAGGGGCTCGAAAAGCGCCTGTAAGGGCGAGGCAACTAAAGAATCTGAACTAAAGAATTCCTTTGTAAATGAGGCCCATTGACCAAGCGCCTCTAAGGAGGCTTGCTCGTCCTGAATTCGAAATTGTGGTGTAAGTGAAACCAAAGTTAAAAATGTCCGAAATTGTGAACGAAGTAGGTGTATTCCATTAGGGATTTACCTGAAGCTGTCATAATATTCGTTTGTGCGATTTTTTGCGCAAGCTTTTATTTTTAAAGCCTATTTAACCTCTAGCTCAGCCTATCTTGTCAAACCCTGATCCCCTCATCGAAGTAGACCGTGCCATTTCAGAATTGCGCCGCGGAGCGATTGTGCGTGTGCATGATGGCGACAACAGCCTCTTGATGTTGGCTGCCGAAGCCCTGACGCCTGAACATCTTGTGCTGCTGAAACGAAATGGTCATAGTGCCCCCCGTCTTGTCATGACCGGAACGCGCGCCAATGTGCTCGGTATTGACAAGACTGACCGCTTAGCCTGTGTGGTGACGCATCCTCAGGGGCTTAATCTGGCAGCTATTGAGTTTTTGGCCAATCCATTGGCGGCACTCATGCAGCGTCCGGACTTGTCTGGATTGGTGTTGAGTGATGCTGATGCACTCGCTCGGGCGTGTGTGACGCTGTCCAAACTTTCACGCTTGTTGCCGGCAGCACTGATTGTCGAAGGTGTCGGCAATCCGGATATTTTGTCGGTTAAAGCCAGTCACATCCAGGACTATATGCAAAACGCTGCCAAGGCTCTCACACTTGTGAGTCAGGCACGTGTCCCGTTGGAAAATGCTGAAAACGCCCGTGTTGTCGCCTTTCGTCCGCGAGACGGTGGTATCGAACATCTTGCGGTCATGATCGGTGATGTCGATACGACGCAGCCTGTTTTGGTGCGTTTGCATTCTGAATGCTTTACCGGTGATCTGATTGGATCGCTGCGTTGTGACTGTGGAAATCAGTTGCGCGGTGCGATTGCAGAGATGTCCAAAGTCGGTAGTGGCATTCTTTTGTATCTAGCCCAAGAAGGCCGCGGTATCGGCTTGGTGAACAAGCTGCGCGCCTACCAACTGCAGGATTCTGGTTTCGATACGGTAGATGCTAATTTACATCTCGGTTTTGATTCGGACGAGCGCAACTATTTGCCAGCTGCACAGATGCTGCGTTTGTTGGGCGTGAGTCGTGTCAGATTGATGACCAACAATCCCACCAAGGTTGCCTCCTTGGCGCAGCATGACATCGAGGTCGTTGAACGCGTGCCGCACATTTATCCGTCAAACGAGCATAATGACGGTTACCTTCGGACCAAGGCCGCGAAAAGCGGACATATGTTCGAGTTTTAATTTGACCCCATGGGCGGTTGTCATGATTCAAAAAGAAAAATTTGTTGCGCAGGGTATATCCATCGCAGCTCAGCGTGCCAAAGCGATTGGCTGGTTTTCTGTCGGTCTTTCTGCCCTGATATTGTCGGGATGCGCACAGATTTCTAGCGTACAGTCCGGTACACCGGTGACCCAGGTGATCAAGCAATACGGCACCCCCGACATCATTTGTCCGTCCAGGGACGGAAGCAAGCGGATGGTGTGGACACAGCAACCCGAAGGTGAAACCGCCTATGCCTTGCATGTTTCCAAGCAAGGTACCGTCGGCGCACCACAGCAGATCCTCACCGATCAGAGCTTCAGTATTTTGGGAAATGGCGAGGTCTGGACGCGCGAGCGAGTGCACTGCGAGTTCGGTCCTCCCGCAAACATTACCCGCGACGACTGGGGTGATGATCGACAGTGGATCTGGTCCTACCGCTATATGCGCGGCCAAGGTAATGCCGAGATTATGTACGTCTATCTTGGCAACGATGGCGCGCGCGTGACCAAATATCGTTCACTCCCCGATGAAGCGCGCAACGAAGATAT
>JBIKOQ010000075.1:0-6689 GCA_044357955.1 Burkholderiaceae bacterium
ATTGGCGGTGGAATTACTTTATACCGCTGGTGAGGTTGGATGATCCGTCACAAGGCCTTCATAGACAGGAGGATGCGTGACAATTGATTTAAGCTCGGGGTGAGGCTCTAGTAGCTGAGTCATATCTGGCTTGGCGCGCTTGAGTTCGGAGTCGTCATTGAAGGCTTGTTCGAGTGCATGCGCGGCCGCCATTAAACGACCATCTTCGAAAAGTTTACCTGTTACTTGCAAGCCAAACGGCATGCCATGCTCGTCACGTCCGCATGGTAGTGCGATCGTAGGATTGGTGGCGAGCGTCACGACATACGTCAGTGCAAGCCAGTGATAATAATTTCTCATCTTTTGGCCGTCGACCTCGGGCGCATAGAGTTGCGTCCAAGGGAAAGGCGTGACTGGCACAACGGGTGACAAAATCAAATCGTATTGTTCAGTCGCTGCCGCAAACTGACGCGCGATGCGTGTTTGCTCAAGGTGCGCGCGCGCGCGGTCTTCGAGCGTGATCGTGACAGCCATTTCCATATTGGCACAAATATTCGGTCCGAGCGTTTCTGGCTTGTTGCGCCAGATATCAGAAAAACCCGCGACGAAATTTTCCGCGCGCAACACATCAAAGGCGCGATCTGCTTCGGTGCAACGCAGATCGACAGGTTCACATACTTGCACGAGTGGCGCGATGGCCGCCATGCGTTTACGAAATACTCGTCGTGTTTCCTGATCAACAATACACACGCCGAAGTCTTCGGTATAGCCGATGCGTAAAGTCGACAGGTCAATGTGGCGCATCGGCCAAATACTTGCCGGATCGACGGGATAGGCGAGGGGATCCATGGCGTCTCGTCCGATGCATCCGGCCATCATAAAAGCCGTATCCGCGACGGTGCGCCCCATCGGACCTAACACCGAAATGACGGACCAGCCCAATGCGCGCGTATCGTTTCCAACCGTGCCAGGAGAAGGGCGCATCCCCACCACGCCGCATATTGCCGCGGGTATTCTGAGAGAGCCGCCTGTATCTGAGCCCGTACAAATAGGGAGCATGTCGGTCGCCAGTGCCGCTGCCGAGCCGCCCGAAGAGCCGCCTGCATTGAGTGTCGGATTAAAGGGGTTACCGGTCGCGCCCCACACGGCGTTGCGGGTGTTTGCGCCAGCGCCCATGTCGGGCGTATTGGTTTTAGCTGTCACGATTGCACCGGCTTGGCGCAAGCGTGCGACGAGACTATTGTCACGCGACGGGATGTTGCCACGCAGTCCAACGTTTCCGTAAGTCGTTAACAGAGCCGCAGTGTCCTGCAGATCTTTGACACCCAACGGCAAGCCATGCAGCAAACCCAGCGACTCGCCGCGCATCACGGCTGTTTCGGCTTGTTTAGCGGAGTCGCGCGCGCGCTCAAAATCAGTCGCCGCGATCGCATTGATCGCCGGATTGTACTTTTCGATCTGCGCGACGCAGGCCTCCATCAACTCAACCGGGGAAATCTGTCTAGTGCCGATCAGTCGACGTAACTCAAGGGCAGAAAGTTCGGTAAGGTTCATGGCGCCTGCGATCCTTTGATGAGGGATTTAGTGGATACTCATCAGCGTCTTTTGCAATTCGTTGATGGCCATGTGAGTATAGTCCTTGCCGATTTCGCTGACGACAAGTTTGGCGACGTTCGCAGGCAGCTGTTTGCGCAGCTCACCGAGCGCATGAGGGGGCGCAATCAATACAAGCTCCTCGCACTGGCCCTCCTGCACATCTTGCGCCAGATGTACAACGACGGCTTTTAAAAACTTTCCTTCGGCCACTTGATGCAAATCGGTCGACTCCAGTGCGGATTTGGTATGGCCGGAGTTGCCGCTCATTCGTCCAGGCCTGTCGCGGCCGAGCTCGTGGGTGTGCTCGGTATGCTGATTGCTGCTGCGCACAAGAGCGAGTTTGATTTCGCCAACTTCGCCGACATTTTTGTAAACGTTCGCACGTCCGCCATCTGCCACCACAATCCATGCTTGTCTGCTGATGATCATTTGCTAGCTCCTTGAGTCGTTAATCACTGCTCACTCATTCTAAAAGGCAGTAGCTTTATTGAGGCAGAATCGAAGCGCTGATTCGACACTTGTCTTGAGATAGATCAAGATTCTGACACATACCCCTATAATCAATCAGACCTATGACCATTGATCCATTGCAGCCACATTTATGATTGCTTTAGTAGAAGGGTATCGGGCAGGTCTATTCGCCCGCAGTCAGTGGTGGCCCAACATCCTGGCAGGACTGATCGTCGGGATTGTGGCGTTGCCTCTTTCCATGGCGTTTGCCATTGCCTCGGGTGCACGGCCTGAGCAAGGCATCTACACAGCGATCATTGGTGGCGGACTGGTCACGTTACTAGGTGGCAGCCGTCTGCAAATCTCAGGACCCACGGGTGCATTTATCGTGATTTTGGCTGGTATCACTGCCAAGTACGGAATCGCCGGTTTGCAGGTCGCGACACTGATGGCAGGGATTATTTTGCTTGTTATGGGACTGGCCAAAATGGGCGGCCTCATTAAATTCATCCCAACCCCCGTCATTATTGGCTTTACCACTGGCATCGGGGTGATCATCTTTGTCGGTCAATGGGCGTATTTTTTAGGTTTACCTAAATCCGGCGGCGATCATTTCCATGAAAAAGTTTGGTCGTTGTTGTTGTTACTGCCCCAGACTCATTGGCCGACGCTACTCATCGCTGCACTCAGTTTATCGATCGTGTTGTTCGCCAACAAAATCAACATCTTTAAACGCATTCCTGGTCCATTATTGGCGATGGTGTTTGCGACCATTTTTCAGGCGGTGGTGCAGTTACCCGGAGTCGCGACGATCGGCTCCATGTTTGGCGGTGTCCCGCAGGGCCTACCCTCCTTTGCTTGGCCCGATATAAGCGTTTCACAGGTTCTTAGCCTCGTGGGTCCGGCTTTCACGATTGCAATGTTAGGCGCGATCGAGTCTCTGTTGTCGGCGGTGGTTGCCGATCGGATGGCAGGTACGCATCACAACTCTAATCAAGAACTCATCGGACAAGGGGTAGCCAATATCGTGACACCGTTGTTTGGTGGCTTTGCCGCGACGGGTGCGATCGCGCGTACGGCGACCAACATTAGAAACGGTGGTACGAGTCCTTTAGCAGGCATCGTCCATGTCTTGACCCTTGTATTGATCCTCTTGGTGCTCGCACCTCTCGCTTCAAGCATTCCCTTGGCGGCTTTGGCAGCGATCTTGTTTGTCGTTGCGTGGAATATGAGCGAGTTACACAATTTTGGTCGTCTTTTACTGCGCGCGCCGACCGCCGATCGGGTTGTATTGGTGGTGACTTTTTTATTAACAGTCTTTGTGGATCTCGTCGTTGCGGTCAATATCGGTGTGATGCTGGCGATTTTTCATTTTCTCAGACGTATGGCTGCTTCTGTAGAAACGCGCGAAGTGACTGGGAATACACTCGAGCGTGAGTTTGCAGGCGAACTACATTTGAAGCGTCCTGATGGTGTCATGGTCTATGAAATTGATGGACCTATGTTTTTTGCAGCGATCGAAAATTTTGAGCGTGCACTCAAACACACCGCGACCGATCCGCGGGCGCTCGTGATTCGCTTGCGTCGCGTTCCTTTTATCGATGCGACCGGTTTGCAGTCGATGAATGATGTCGTGAGCGACTTACAAAAACGCGGAGTTCAAGTTTTTCTGTGTGAGGCAAATAAAAGAGTGATTGAAAAAATGCGCCGCTCTGGTGTGGTGGGGGAGAGCCCCTTAGCCAAGTATTGCGATACTCTTGAGCAAGCGTTCGACCTTGCTCGTCCTTTAATCAAACCTATCTAATTTAAAATTCAATCTATTAAAACCAACATTATTACAACTCACTCTATGAAACCAATCACGACGACTCCACTCGACAAAAAAATTACAAATCGTGAGTTCAAGCTTTTGCTTAAACCGCAAGGCCTCGACCGCTACAGTCGAATTACGTTATTAAGTCATTTGATTGTTTCTTTTTGTCAGAAAGAGGGCGTAGATTTTTTTCATCTGGATAATGCCAACACGGGACTACGCAGCGTTTATTTTTTTGATACACCCGACCAAGACTTCAGGAAAAATAATTTAATCTTGCGGGTGCGTGAGTCACGACAAAACGTATGGATCGACGACTGGTGTGAGCTCACCTTTAAGTGCCGTGCCAAATCTTTACAAGCATCAGCAGCCTACGACCCAACACCGGATACGACTTTAAAAACAAAACTGCGCCTCAAAGAAGAAATCTTACGTGGCGACAAGCCAGGTACGGCAAGGATGATTTATTCCAATAATGCCATCATGGACTCCGTGCCCATCGATCAGATTTTCGAGGGCAACATGGGTAGTCTTGTACGCCTCTTTCCTGATCTAAGTCGCTTGGAACTCAAGCCCGAGGTGCCCGTTTCGGTTGTGGGTGGTACATCGAACAAGATTCTCGAGGCCTGTCTGCCACTCGGCAATATTGTGTTTGGACCTAACGTGAGTGCGCATTGCGATGTGGCGATCTGGATGCGCAGCGTAGGCGAGCCGATTGTGGGCGAGCTCGCGTTTTCATATCGGGTATTAAAAACAAATCGCGACGATAGCGCAGCCCATCAACTCGCAGATAAGTTTTTCAAAAATTTGCAGCTCGCGATCCCTGAATGGTTAGTGGCAGGGAGCACCAAGACTGCGCTTGTTTACGGGAGTGAGGAATGAGTGATCCCACGCCGACCCCAATCACCACGCTCTGGCTCATCTTTAGAGAGTTCCTCTTGATTGGTGCCGTGAGTTTTGGTGGTGGCATCGTGGCGTATGAGCGCATTTTGCTTGTTGACAAGCGCAAGTGGCTGACACCCGACGAGTTCATGGCGACGCTGGCGATCAGTCAAACCATGCCAGGACTCAATTCGGTCAATCTCGCGCTACTCGCCGGCGATCGGCTACGAGGGTTTTTGGGCGCATGTGTTGCTTGTGTGGGCCTGATCTTGCCCGGTGGTTTGTTTGTGTTGATCGCGGGGGTGGCGTATAGCGCGGGTGCAGATCATCCGATGATGAATATTCTGCTCGCTGGCGTTGCAGCGGGTGCGACGGGGCTATTGGCCTCAATTACTTACAAAATAGGTGATCAGCATTTTCGGCATATACGCTCCTTGTCGATGATTGTGGCGACCTTTGTCTTGATGAGTGTGCTCAAGCTTTCGCTTGTGACAGTGCTGCTGATTATGGCCCCGATTGGTTTATTTCTTTATCGTCCGCGCAAAGAGGAGGCCTCTTCTAAATGAGCGCTTTACTCCAACTTGCGATGACCTTTGGGATGTTGTCCGTGCTGGCCGTCGGTGGCGGCACGGCGGTACTCCCTGAAATGCAGACTGTCCTGGCGCAGCGTTTCAATATCGATCACACCGCTTTTGTGAATATTTATAGTTTGGGCCAGCTTGCGCCGGGTCCAAATATGTTGATGGTTTTGGTGTTTGGTTTTCAGATTGCAGGACTGCTCGGTGCGGGCGTTGTATTACTTTCATTCTTTTTGCCCTCAAGCATTTTGTGTCTGGCGGTAGGACGTCTGTGGAACAAAATCGGTGAGCGGCCTTGGCGCCGAGCCGTACAAAGCGCCCTGGAGCCGATTGCCATCGGTTTGATGTGCTCAGGCGTCTATGCTGTGGCCAAGGCGGCCCTAGTCGGACCCCTGACCATCGTGCTTGCACTGGTGGTGTTCGGTTTATTACTCCGTACGCGCATCAACCCCGTTTACTTGATTTTGGGGGCCGGTGCGGTCGGAGCGCTATTGATGCATCTCACCGGAATGCGGTGAGGAGGCTCAATCAGTGTGCTTAATCAATTAGGCCGCACACCACATTTGAAAAGCCTGAGTCGACGTGGATGATCTCGCCTGTGACACCGGCTGAAAGATCGGACAGCAAAAAGGCGGCGACGTTACCGACTTGTTCGATGGTGACGTTGCGACGCAGCGGGGCATTGGCTTCGACGACCTTGAGAATACTTGAAAAGTCCTTGATACCACTGGCGGCCAAGGTCTTTATCGGACCCGCCGAAATACCATTCGAGCGAATACCCTCTGGGCCGAGATTGGACGCCAGGTAGCGAACCGAGGCTTCGAGTGAGGCTTTAGCCAGACCCATCGTGTTGTAGTTGGACATTGCCTTTTCGGCACCTAAATACGTCAATGTCAGTAAGGCGCCATTACGACCCTGCATCATGGGACGGGCGGCTTTAGCCAGTGCTGGGAAACTATAGGCAGAGATGTCATGCGCGATCCGAAAGGCCTCGCGCGACAGTCCATCTAAAAACTCCCCCGCAATCGCTTCGCGAGGCGCAAATCCAATCGAGTGCACGAGGCCATCAAGGCCATCCCAGCACTTGGCAAGTTCGGTGAAAGTGGCTTCGATCTGACCATCGTCGCTGACGTCGCAGGGCAACACGATTGAGCTACCAAACTCCGCGGCGTACTCTGTGACACGTTCTTTAAAACGTTCACCCACAAACGTGAAGGCGAGTTCTGCACCTTGTTCGTGACAGGCTTTTGCGATGCCATAAGCAATCGAACGGTTGGAAATAACGCCAGTAATCAGGATACGTTTGCCAGATAGAAAGCCCATGGACTAGTCCTAAAGATAAAAAATTAAAAAAATTTAACTGTCATTATTGCTGAGGTGAGTCAACTAAA
>JBIKOQ010000350.1:0-2881 GCA_044357955.1 Burkholderiaceae bacterium
ACCATCATCGGCCGCCACCACCAGAATCACAATATCTGTCGCCTTGGCACCACGGGCACGCATTGCCGTAAAGGCCTCATGACCTGGTGTATCTAAAAATGTCACCATGCCACGTTCAGTCTGAACATGATAAGCACCAATATGCTGTGTAATACCACCGGCTTCGCCAGAAGCGACTTTCGCACGACGAATGTAATCAAGCAACGATGTTTTACCGTGATCAACGTGTCCCATCACCGTGACAACCGGAGCGCGCGAAAGCAATTGAGCGTCCTCGTGAGGCACGGATTCATCCAGGAAAGCCTCAGGATCATCGAGCTTGGCTGCGATGGCTTTGTGACCTAACTCCTCGACCACAATCATCGCGGTTTCTTGATCGAGCACTTGATTGATCGTGACCATCTGACCGAGCTTCATCAAATGCTTGATGACTTCACCCGCTTTTACAGACATTTTGTGCGCTAAATCTGCAACGCTAATCGTCTCAGGAACATGAATTTCACGCGCGATAAACTCAACCGGGGCGGGTTCGCGACGATCTGGTACAACGTTGTTCGCACCACGTGCGCCCTTTTTACCACCTGATTTACTTTTGCCACCCGCACGCCAGCCTTCGCGGCCAGGCGCAGCAGGCGCATCACGCTTTTCTGCAGGTTTTTTACGCGAAGCATCGTCCGTCCAAGTCGAGGCAATTTCACCAGACTTTAGAACCTTTTTACCTACGCCATCCAAAGCCCCATCTTTCTTGGCACCCTTGGTTGCAGCAGGTGAGGCCGTCGGCTTATGCAGCGTCCCAGAAAGCGGTGCCGCCTCTGGTTCTGGACGTACGACTTTGCGAGGACGATTCAACATATCACGCAGAGCAGCAGCCTCTGCTTCTGAAGCGCGTCGTGCCTCATCGCGGGCTTCACCCTCGACAGGCAGAGCATGCGCAGGAGGCACGGCACGACCACGCATCGGTTTTGCGGGTTTGACAATTTCGTCTTCAGGCGCTGCAGTCGCAGCATCAACGGCTGCAGAGGTCACCACCGCAGCTGCGTCTTTGGATTCAACAACGGGGATCTGCGGTGAATCTGACTCGACTGGCGCAGCAGAAGGCTCTTGGACGGCTGCCAACGCCTCAACCTCAGGATCCTTGACGGTCTCTGCGGGAGGTGTTGTATCCAATACAGCGTCCACAACAGGGGCCACATGTTCGGGCTCGACAGCCTCAGACATCGCAGGGGCGGCTGGGGGTGTTTGAGTGTCAATGGTCAGAGAGGGTTGCTCAAGCGTCGACGCATTGGACACGGAATTAGAATCTGCAGACTCCTCAACGGTTGTAGTCGCTGAAGAAGTAGTCTGGACCTGTTCGACAGTATCGGCCGATGCAGAGACTGACGCGGAAACCTGTGCGGTCGCCGGGGCCTTGACGGGTGTAGCGCTCCCGTCATGTTGCTCGGCTTGCGTTGCACGGTCCTGATCGACAGGAACCACGGCGGGAACATCACCCAATTCGGGGGTGTCACGCTTGACGAACACACGCTTTTTACGGACTTCTACTTGAATCGTTCGCGAACGACCAGAGCCGTCAGCCTGTCGAATTTCGGAGGTCTGGCGTCTGGTCAAGGTAATCTTTTTACCCTCAGTCGCCCCATGCGAGCGACGAAGAGACTCGAGCAAGCGAGCCTTATCGCCATCAGTGACATTGTCTTCCACTGAATTGAGTTCGACACCCGCAGCACGCAGCTGATCTAACAGCACGTTGGCAGGCATTTTCAGCTCGATAGCGAACTGGGCGACTGTATTACTCGACATTAGACTCTCTCTTACCTATTTACAGCGTGACAACTTCAAGTGCGGGGCAACACTTGCCGCCCGACCGACTTTTCTATTTACTGATCTTCAAACCAGTGCGCACGGGCAGCCATAATGAACGCACTGGCAGTGCTTTCATCGAGACCCGACATTTCACTGAGCTCGTCCGTTGCCAACTCGGCTAACTCATCACGCGTGGCCACTCCACCCATAGCGAGCTTGGCCACGAGTTCAGGTGTCATCCCCTCAAGCGTCAGCAAATCCTGAGCCGTCTCGACACGCTCTTCCTGAGCGATTGCCTCGGTGAGCAATGCATTGCGGGCGCGAGTACGCAACTCATTGATCGTGTCCTCGTCAAAGGACTCAATTTCCAATAATTCTTGCATTGGTACGTAGGCGATTTCTTCGAGCCCAGTGAAACCCTCATCAATGAGGATATCGGCAACTTCTTCGTCGACATCCAGTCGTGACATAAAGGTGCTGCGCAATTGTGTCCGCTCGATCTCTTGTCTGTTCTGACTTTCTTCGGGTGTCATGATGTTGATCTGCCAACCCGTCAACTCAGAGGCGAGCCGGACGTTTTGACCTTTTGAGCCAATCGCCTTGGGGAGATTTTCCTCATCCACGACGACATCCATGGCGTGACGATCTTCGTCCACCACGATTGACTCAACGTTTGCCGGAGCGAGCGCACCAATCACAAATTCAGCGGGATCGTCAGACCACAAGACGATATCAACTTGCTCACCGCCAAGCTCGTTACGCACTGCAGTGACGCGCGAACCGCGCATTCCAACGCAAGTGCCAATGGGATCGATGCGCTTGTCATAAGCCACCACGGCGATCTTGGCGCGAACACCTGGATCGCGGGCGGCACCTTTGATCTCCAAGAGACCCTGTTCAATCTCGGGCACTTCATTTTCAAAAAGTTGACGAATGAAATCAGGCGCAGTGCGAGATAAGATGACTTGTTGACCACGCGCGGTGCGGTCGACCTTCAGGACCCAAGCGCGCACACGATCACCGACGCGTAAATTTTCCTTGGGAATCATTTCGCTACGCGGAAGCCGCGCTTCGATCTTGC
>JBIKOQ010000028.1:0-9584 GCA_044357955.1 Burkholderiaceae bacterium
CGCCTCGCACATCACGGATGTCAGTAACGCATCTAGAACACTTTTGTTTAACTTGCACACGCTGGACTGGGACGACGAGCTGCTGACCTTGTTCAATATTCCGCGCGCCGTGTTGCCAACGATCGTGCCAAGCGCCGGTCAACTGGCACAGTCAAGTCCTTCAGTGCTCGGGCACGCCATCCCCATTACAGCCATGATCGGAGATCAGCAGGCCGCCACATTTGGCCAAGGGTGTTTTAAACCAGGAATGGCCAAAAACACCTATGGCACAGGTTGTTTTATGTTACTGAACACAGGCTCGGAGCCCGTTGCGAGCTGTCATCACCTATTAACCACTGTAGGATGGCAACGCGCCACCTCTCCATCAGGCGGACTGCAATCGACTTACTGCCTTGAGGCCTCGGTATTTATGGGAGGTGCCACCATTCAATGGTTACGCGATGGTCTCAATATCATTCAAACCGCCGCCGAAGTCGAAGCGCTGGCGCTCAGCGTCCCTGATGTCGGTGATACCTATCTGGTCCCAGCCTTTACAGGTCTGGGTGCTCCTCACTGGGACGGTCACGCGCGCGGCACGTTGATTGGCATGACGCGTGGCACAACCAAAGCGCACATTGCCCGCGCAGCACTTGAGGCGATCGCACTTCAAGTTGCCGATGTGTTTGAGGCAATGCAAAAGGATGCAGGCCTGAGCCTCTCGGAATTACGGGTCGATGGTGGGGCATCCAAAAACAACCTGCTCTTGCAAATACAAGCCAATATTCTTGGGGTGCCCGTCATTCGTCCAAAAATTGTCGAAACAACTGCGCTGGGGGCCGCCTACCTCGGCGGCTTGGCTGTAGGTCTCTGGTCAAGCACCGATGCCATTTCTGCACTCTGGCAAGAGGATCGGCGTTTTGAGCCGCAATGGTCTGAGACTGAAAGAGCCGTCAAGCGGGCGCGCTGGCGACAAGCCGTCGAACGTGCCAAGTCTTGGTCACAGGATTAAACTATTAATATGACAGCGGCTCAAACCAATCCATTTTCACAGCCCGCACAGGCTGCGCCAAAGAAAACCGAGCGCAGAGAGATTCTGTCTCGACTCGAACGCGCGACCCCTTATGATCTTGCGATCATCGGGGGTGGTGCGACGGGTCTCGGGCTGGCATTGGATGCTGCTTCGCGTGGTTTTTCTGTCGTATTAATCGATGCAGCTGATTTTGCCAAGGGAGCGTCCTCTCGCTCGACCAAACTTGTCCATGGTGGCGTGCGTTATCTCGCACAGGGCAATATTTCTCTTGTGTACGAAGCGCTGCACGAACGCGCGACACTGCTGCATAATGCACCACACCTCGCGCGGGCGCTCTCATTTGTGATGCCGTGCTACCGCTTCTGGGAAATGCCTTTTTATGGCGCAGGCCTGCTTCTCTATGACTTGCTGGCTGGACGTCGCAGTCTAGGACGGACGCATTTTCTCGGTGTCAACGCCACGCAAGCCGCCCTGCCCAATCTCAACACAAAAAACCTAAAAGGCTCGGTTCAATATTGGGATGGTCAGTTTGATGATGCGCGCCTGGCGCTGGCACTCGCACGCACGGCCGCGCAACAGGGTGCCACGGTCGTGAATTACTGTCGCGCCGTTGAATTGCTGCATGACGCGGAAAATCGCGTCAACGGCATTTTGGCTCAAGATATCGAAACAGGACTACCCTATACCATTCGAGCAAGCTGCGTCGTCAACGCAACGGGCGTCTGGGTCGACGAAGTGCGACTGCTTGATGACGAAGCGCGTGGCCAAGCCAGTCAGGCGATCGTCGCCCCGAGTCAAGGGGTGCATGTTGTCGTTGATCAAGCGTTCCTTTCCGGCGACCAGGCACTTATCGTGCCGCATACAAGCGACGGTCGCGTCATCTTTGCAGTACCTTGGCTCGGCAAGGTCATACTCGGTACAACGGATACGCCTCGGCATGATCTGAGCCAAG
This sequence comes from Burkholderiaceae bacterium, assembly GCA_044357955.1. Lineage (GTDB taxonomy): Bacteria > Pseudomonadota > Gammaproteobacteria > Burkholderiales > Burkholderiaceae_B > Zwartia. The sequence goes on from JBIKOQ010000028.1 coordinate 1,962, forward strand.
AACCAGAGCCCTTTCATGAAGAGCTAGAATTTATTTTGCGCGAAGCAGGAAAATACTTACGTCGCCCGCCCACTCGCGCGGATATCAAAAGCATCTGGGTCGGACTTCGTCCTTTGGTTAAACCGCCAACCGACGCCTCAGGCCAAACAAAAAAAATCAGTCGTGAGCACACTGTTTTGATCAGTCCAAGTCAGCTCGTCACGGTGACCGGTGGCAAATGGACCACCTACCGAGCGATGGCAGAGGATGTACTCAAACATTGCTTTGAGTCAAAACTGCTTGTCGCGAAAGCGCCCTGCTCGACCGAAAACCTGACGCTCGTGGGCGCACAAACCGGACAAGTCGTTGAGCACTCGATGCACGAGGCACCCGGTCTAGCGGCCTACGGTGATGAGGCCTCTTTTGTACGAACGCTGCCTGGTACAGAAATTGATCTCGGTGGCGGTCTCACGGCTGCGATGGTGAGATTTGCCGTACGCAATGAATATGCCCGCAACGTCGAGGATGTTTTGGCAAGGCGCTCACGTCTACTCTTTCTTGATGCTCGACTCGCGGCAACAATTGCGCCCGCAGTCAGTGAAATCATCGCCGAAGAAACCGGCCAAGATCCGGGCTTAAACGCATTTATGGCACTTGCGGCCCACTACACGACCCTGCCTTAATCGGTGCTCAAATCGAGATCAAGCCTGTGCAGCATCCTCAAGAATCAAGTCTGCTCCACGCTCGGCCACCATCATCACAGGTGATTGCGTATTACCCGACACCATCGCGGGCATGACCGAGGCATCGACGATACGTAAGCCTTGCAAACCTTTAAAGCGCAACCTGACATCGACCACGGCTTGGTCATCGGAGCCCATGCGACACGTGCCGATTGGATGATAGATCGTTTGACCATTGGCGCGTCCAAAGTCCAGCCACTCTAGGTCTGTCTGGACTTGCGGACCAGGACTCATTTCGAAATCGATATAGTTTGCTAACGCCGGCTTTCCAACGATCTGGCGCGCGATTTTCATCCCATCGATCAAGGTTTGACGATCTTCGTCTGTCGCTAAAAAATTAGGTCGGATCGCGGGCCCTTGGGTAGGATCGTTTGATTTGCTATGGATACTGCCTTGCGAAGTCGGACGCAAGCCCGCGACCCCAATGGTCATACCAGGCGCGTTGTCCAACTTGCGGATCGCCGCATTGGCATAGCTTGCATGCATAAAGAAATACTGCACATCTGGCGTGGCCAGTGTCGGCTGTGTTTTGACAAAACCGTGCACCAAGCCTGTCCCCAATGTCAATAAACCTTTGCGTTGCGTAAAGTACTTTAGAGCAGCCAGTCCTAAACGCCAACCTTGCGCGAGCTCATTCAAAGTTTGTGTGTTTTTAACGCGCCAATTCATCCGCGTCGCAAAATGATCGATGTAGTTTTCACCCACACGCGGCGCGGCGTGTACAAGCGGTATGCCAAGACGATGCAACAACGCCGGATCACCAATACCCGACAGCTCGAGCAACTGCGGTGTTTGTACCGCGCCCGCAGCGAGAATCACCTCAAGCTTTGCATTGACGGTGTGCATCCCGGCCGAATCCCGATAGGTCACGCCCGTGCACAGCCCTTTGGTCACATTGACCTTGGTCACCATCGCACCCGTACGCACGGTTAAATTTTTGCGCTGTCGGACGGGGTTGAGATAGCCCTCCACCACACTCCAGCGCTGCCCGTCTTTTTGCGCGACTTGATAGTATCCAAAACCTTCTTGGGTTTGACCGTTGTAGTCCTGCGTCATGGGCTGACCATCTTGAGCAGCCGCCTGCAACAACGCATGTGCAAGCGGATAACGCTCACTCACTTGATGAATATGCATGGGTCCTTGCTTGCCACGCACGTCATCACCCGACAAGTAGGTTTCCATCTTTTTGAAATACGGTGCGACATCTTTTGCTGACCATCCGGTCGCACCAAGCGCTGCCCAGTGGTCATAGTCCTCAGGCTGGCCATGTACGTAAATCATGCCATTGATCAAACTCGAACCGCCGAGCCCCTTGCCACGAGGAATCGCAATTTTCCGTCCGCGGGTATTTTCCTCAGGCTCGGTTTCAAAACGCCAGTTGTAGATCGGATCGTTGAGCAGCTTAGAAAAGCCCGCAGGAATCTTGATCCACATGCTCTTGGGCTCACCACCAGCCTCCAGCATCAACACGGTATAGCGCCTATTGGCCGTCAAGCGATTGGCCAGCACGCAGGCCGCCGTTCCGCCTCCCACAATCACATAGTCGAACTGCTCCATTACTTTGCGACCCCCATAAAGTCCGCCATCAATTCGATCTGACACTCCAGCATCGGCAAACCATACTGTATTTGGCAGCCTTTTGCCTGAGCGGCAAGCAATAAAGGTGTTAGCGCAGGCGTCATAATGATTTCAGCAACAATTTGCCGCGCGTTCAAACCGCTCGTATCCAAAGGCAATGGATCTCCAACTTTCATGCCTAGCGATGTGGCGTTGATCACCAAATCGTAACCTGCAGGACTCGCATCGACCACTGACATCGACACCTCTGGATAAACAGCTTGCAGCCGCGCGATGATGTCTTGCGCTTTAGTGTGTGTCCGGTTGTAGAGGTCTAGACATGCAACCCCCGCATCCGCTAGCGCAAAGGCGATCGCCTTGGCCGCTCCACCCGCGCCACTCAGAAAAACACGCATGCCGCTTGGTTCGATCCCGTGCTGGCGCAAACCACCCACAAACCCCTGCCCATCCAGGATATCGCCCGAGAGGCTGCCGTCCGCATTACGACGCACAATGTTGACCGCCCCGACTAAACGCGCAGCAGGTGTGATGTCATCGCATAGATCTACCATCGCGGTCTTGTGTGGCACCGTCGCGATCATGCCGCCAAAATTCAATACCCCACGCAAAGCCTGTACGAATGCAGGCAAGCCCTCAGGCGCGACATGCATCGGGACAAGGACACCGTCCGTACCTCTCTTTTCGAAGACCTTTCGCATCGTCTGCGGTGTCTTGACCTGCGAAACAGGATCGGCCACGATGCCATAGAGACGTGTGTTGCCTGTAATTTCCATCATAATGTGAGCGAGTGATTGATTTTCAGACTTAGATGATGGAGTTTACCCATGAATCCCTTGAGACGAATCGTTTGGATTCTGTCTGTGGCGCTTTGTCCCGCTCTTTTCCCTGCGCTTGGTTTCGCTGCTCCTGTGCAGCATCACACGTTCACCACATCCGACGGCGTTCGACTGCACTATATCGAAGCCGGCCGAGGCGAGAAAACTCTTGTACTGATTCCTGGCTGGCTGATGCCCGCCGCAGTCTTTGAAAAGCAATTCGCAGCCCTTTCCAAGTCATATCGCGTACTGGCGCTCGACCCAAGATCTCAGGGACTCTCTGAGGTGACGACCCTTTCACACGCGCCCAAGCGTCGGATTCAGGATATCGATGAGTTTTTAAAAGCGGCTCAAGTCCGTGACTTTATCCTCGCAGGCTGGTCCCTGGGTGTGTTGGAGTCTCTCGATTTCATTGCAAACTACACGCCCAAGGGGCTACGTGGACTGATTTTGATCGACAACTCTGTAGGAGAAGGAAAACCTCCTGCGGGACGTAGATCTAATTTCGCTCAAACGATGAACGATCCGATTAAACGTGAGCAGTACATGCGCACCTTTAGTCAGGATATTTATCGCAAGCCGCCACCACCCGTGCTCGCTCAAGCCGTTTTGGATTCGGCGCTTCAAGCCGCACCGAATGTCGCGATTCAGCTACTCAACCAACCCTACCCTCGCACTTATTGGAGTGAAACCCTCCAAAAACAACAGATTCCCGTGCTTTATGCCATCAGACCCTGGCTTAAAGAGCAAGCCGAGGCGCTTCAAAAGAAACGTGCCCGTGACCTCATCACCATCGAAATGTTTGACAAGGCCGGGCACGCATTATTTGTAGACGAGGCGGAAAGTTTTAATCAGGCCGTTTTAAAATTTAGTCAACAAGCCTTTGCACGAAAAAAATAAAATCACAAGGCGCGTTGCGCTGACTAATTTTGACGACGCACAATCTGTACGTTGTTTCGCTCGTTTGTTTTGTTGTAACTAAACGCAAAGGGCAAGGGCTTGGTATTGGTCGACTCGCGGTAAGCTTTCCCTAATGACTCTTGTTTTTTACGATTGAACAATTCGTGTGGAAACAAAAAACCGCCATATAAATCTACTTGGCCAATCTGAGTGAGATAGGTGTAGTCCAGGCCTGTCTCATCCTGAACCACCATGGTGGCATTTGCGACCAAAATATCACGCATGACAGAAAAATAGCTTTCTTGTAGCAAGTGGGAGGCCGCTTTGATCAGCACAGGATTTTTAGCCTCACGGGCAAGCCAGGTGCGCATCGGTTCGTTTTTGCTCAGACTCGCGTCCGACAAGTCCAAACTCACGTAATCCAAGGTCACAGGTTTGCCCGCTTTGCTCAGCACCAAGCGAACAGATTTCCATTGTCCTGTTGTACTTTTAATGAAGTCGCCTGACTTGTCATCATAGTCAATGGGATAAATCTCCATGACATCGAAACCCGTATACAACGCAAAGGTTGAAAGAATCGTCGTCACGCCGATTGGCGCAAACTGGTCACGCTGATCTTCGTTTAAATCATCCGTACGAAAAAAGGCTAGGCGACTGAATTTCATCCATTCGCGCATAAACTTTGCCTGAAAACCTTGCGCACGCGCGGGCTGCATGGTTGCGAGTGTGACGGGAGCCCCCGCGGCTTGCATCGCGACCATCACATAGCGGTCAGCCTTTGGAAAGGCATGCGCAATGGTGACAAAGTCTGGTCCCGAGAATGGATAAAAGACCGTACCACCTTCTTTGGGAGCAATCTGTGCCGTGGCAAAATTGGTCAGCGGCTGACCAATCGTCTTTTGATAAAAGTCCCAGGCACCATCTGCTTGGGTTTTAAGTGCACCCTGCAAAAAGGGGAAAGCGGGAGCGGGCTGTTGCGTCGTTGGCAAATACAGGCCCATTGTCTGTGTGGCTGAGACTACACCGACCGATGCAAACATGGAAAACACCGTCAATGCCGCAACAGTGGCAAGTTTTTTTGAAACCCGAACAGGCCAAGACTTCATGACGTATGAACCTCATCAAAGCGAAAGATAAAACAGACAGGATTAATGAGCATCGGATTTCAGCAAACTCAACCCGCCCATGTAGGGACGCAAGGCCTCGGGCACCACGACACTGCCATCGGCTTGCTGATAATTTTCAAGGACCGCCACAAGGGCTCGTCCAACCGCCAATCCCGAGCCATTGAGTGTATGCACGTATTCTGGTTTTGCTCCGTCCATGCGGGTACGAGCCTGCATACGACGTGCCTGAAAGGTTTCGCAGTTAGAGACCGAGGAAATCTCGCGCCAAGTGTTTTGCGCAGGCAACCAGACCTCAAGGTCATACGTTTTAGTCGCACCGAAACCCATATCGCCTGTGCACAACAACAGCACACGATAAGGCAAACCGAGCAGTTGCAACACTTTTTCAGCATGCCCTGCCATATCTTCGAGCGCCTGATAAGAGGTATCGGCTGCGACGATCTGCACCATTTCGACTTTGTCGAACTGGTGTTGGCGAATCAAACCGCGTGTATCGCGACCACCACTACCTGCCTCCGAGCGAAAGCACGGGGTATGGGCCGTCAACCGAATCGGTAACTCAGCAGCGGGCACAATTGTGTCGCGCACCATGCTGGTCAGCGTGATTTCAGAGGTCGAGATGAGGTATTGCTCCTCTCCCGCCACGACATGACCTTGCTCGTCGAGTGTCGGCTCATCACCGCCGCGCGTCACCCAAAACATGTCGTTCTTAAACTTTGGCAACTGCCCTGTCCCCATCAGGGTGGATGCATTGACGATATACGGGGTATAGCACTCGGTATAGCCGTGTTGTTCAGTCTGAAGATCGAGCATGAACTGCGCGAGCGCACGATGCAACCGCGCCATCGGGCCGCGCATAAAACTGAAGCGTGCGCCGGACAACTTTGCGGCGACGTCGAAATCCAACCCGAGCGACTCTCCAAGAGTGACGTGATCGCGAGGCTCAAAACCAAGCGCTTTGGGATCGCCCGAGGCGGGATCGGGGCTCGGTACCCAACGGCGAACCTCGACATTTCCCTCACTATCCGCACCCAAAGGCACGCTTTCATGGGGCAAATTGGGAATCGACATCAGCATGTCATTGAGCTGAGCCTGAATATCCGAGAGATCAAGTTCGAGCGCTTTGAGGCGCACAGGGATCGCCTGTGATTCGGCCAATACGGCGGAGGCATCCTCGCCACGCGATTTGAGCGCACCGATTTGTTTGGCGAGTGCGTTGCGCTGCGCCTGAAGATTTTCTGTTTCAGTCTGCACCGACTTGCGGCGGGCCTCGAGGCTATTGAAAGCATCCATCGGAAAGGCAAAGCCGCGACTGGCTAAGCGACGAACGACGGATTCGAGGTCTTTACGTAACAACGCTGGGTCAAGCATGATCTTGGGATAAAAAGACTAATGAATTGCATATTGTATCTGCCGCAGCAACCACGCCACGACAGAGAGCGCCCCCACGCTCAGCAACCAAATCAATAACATCCAGCCCCAACGTTTCATCATCATTCCTAGTGGTAGTCGTGCGTCGGGCCGACTTTGCCGCGAAACACCCAGTAAGCGTAGGCGGTGTAAGCCAAAATCATTGGGATTAAGAACACCGCGCCCACCAACAGGAACTTGAGACTATTGTCTGGAGCGGCGGCTTGCCACAGCGTCACGGACGAGGGCACGATATAGGGGAAAAAACTAATCACGAGTCCGATATAGGACAAGACAAATAATCCCTCTACAGCTAAAAAAGACATTAAGGGTCGATTGAGCCGGATGCCGCGAAATAGCGCGATGGCGCAGACCAAGACGAGTATGGGGACTGGCGCCACAAAGAGCATCGCAGGCCAGGCGAACCACTTTTGCATGAAGTGCTCATGTAAAAACGGGGAAATCAAGCTGACCAGCCCAATCAGACCTAGCATCACGATGCCCAGTCCAAACGTCGCACGCTTAGCCAACTGCTCGACCCGACCGTCTGTTTTAAGCATCAACCACGTCGAACCCAGCAAGGCGTAACCGACCACCAAGGCCAAGCCTGTCAACAGACTAAAGGCAGACAGCCAATCCCACCATCCACCCGCGTAGGCGCGACCGGAAACCGGAATGCCTTGTACCAGGGCACCCAACGCAACCCCTTGCGCAAACGTCGCAACAAAAGAGCCACCTGCAAAGGCCCAATCCCACAGGTATTTGCGGCTCTGACTTTTCCAACGGAACTCAAAGGCCACGCCACGAAAAACCAACGCGAGCAGCATGATGATGATCGGGGCATACAAGGCCGGCATGATGATGGCGTAAGCCAACGGAAAGACCGCAAACAAACCACCACCGCCCAGTACAAGCCAGGTTTCATTGCCATCCCAGACGGGCGCAACTGAATTCATCATCAGGTCTCGCTCTTGCTCTGACTTGGCCCAGGGAAACAAAATTCCCACCCCAAGATCAAAACCATCCAGCACGACATAGGCTAATACGGCAAAGGCGATCAATCCAGCCCAG
>JBIKOQ010000351.1:0-2878 GCA_044357955.1 Burkholderiaceae bacterium
GTCCAGATTGTCTCTTGGGCTGCGTCCAACGGGGATCGTTCTGAAAACGGCGATTATCTTTACGGTAAAAAGCGTCTGAGAGAAATTGATCGCCGTATGCGATTTTTGACCAAGCGCTTAGAGCTTGCTGAAGTCGTTGATCCTACGTTGCAAACCAACCGCGAACAGGTGTTTTTTGGTGCGACAGTACTGTATGCCAATCACGAGGGGCAAGAGCAACGTGTCACCATTGTGGGCGTTGATGAGGCGGAGCCTTTGCAAGGGCGGATTAGTTGGATATCACCCGTGGCGCGTGCACTGACAAAGGCAAAGCTTGGGGATACCGTCACGCTCAGAACGCCCGGTGGCATCGAGGAACTCGATATTCTTGAAATATCCTATCCGGCTTGAATGATATTTCTGTAGCCGTCTCGACTATCCGGCCATTGAAAGATAAAGCCCGTTTCACGGAGCCTTGCGTTACTTAATCGTTTACTGCCAACAAAGGCGGGTGACTCTGAGACTGCGGGAACGGGCCCCCCGACCTGCTGAGCCAATGCCTCATAAAGAGTGCGCATGGAAAGAGGGGTACTGTCCGTGATCAAATACGTGGATTGAGGATGTTCGAATTCCATCAAATGGACAACCGCGGCAGCCGCATCGTCGACATGAACCCGATTGGACCAGTGTGCGGCAGAGGAGGGAGCGCCAACCTGACCAAGTTTGAGCTTTTCAAGCAACGCAGTGCGTCCTGGCCCGTAAATACCAGAAAGTCTAAGACTGAGGGTGGTCAATGCATGTTCGCGGCCAAACGTAGAAAGCCATTGCTCGGTTTCGAGGAGCACTCGACCATTAAAGTTCTTTGGGTTGACGGGCGTGTCTTCGTTGACCCACTCAGCTCCGTGCTCTCCATAGACCGCCGTTGAAGAGACGAACAGTACGCGCTTTAACGCGGAACTGTATGCATTCTGTACAACATTGCGCAAACCATCGAAATACACCGCTCGATAATCGGACTCTGTACGCGCATTTGGAGCGGCGCTAAACAGTATATGAGTGATGCCAGTCGGTAAGTTCTTCATGGTTTCTGGTTGAGCCAAGTCTGCTTCAAACCATGTCAACCCAGGCAGCCCCTCTGGCGCTTCAGGGCGCGTTCGTCTGAGTCCCCACACCCGATTGATCGGGTTTTGTAATACCCGACGAGCGACACGCATGCCTAAATCTCCACAACCAGCAATCAATAAGCGGATGGGTGTCGTCATCATGGTGTCGTCTCTAGAAGCGTCTTTTGTTTAATGCCTTCTAGGGCAGGGGTAAAAAAACGTTCTTTGAGTTCGTCCAAACCAAGACGCTCCAACAGTGCTTCGAGTCTGGCGATAGTATGCGGCTTCGGGGGCCCCAAGCGCCGAGCAATCAACAATTCATTTTTCATGGAGTGTTCCCAACCCACCAGCTCAGTCACGGTGACTTGATAACCATGCGCTTCAAGTTGAAGGCAACGCAATGTATTGGTCACCTGACTGCCGAACTCACGTGTGTGAAGTGGATGCCGCCAGATTTCTGCCAAGGGGTCTTTGAGTTGCTCTGCTTTATGTTTGCGCAGCACGTTGGCTACTTCTGCTTGGCAGCAGGGCACCAGCACCATGTACTCGGCATGCTTAGCCAAGCCAAAGCGAATGGCATCGTCTGTGGCTGTATTGCAGGCATGTAAAGCGGTCACAAGATCGACCTCAGCGGGTAAAGAGGTGTCGTTGATGGATTGCGACACTGATTCATTTAGAAACCGCATCTGCGTGAAACCGAGATCTTGTGCGAGTATTTGAGTTTGCGTGACAAGTTCTGGCCGCGTTTCGATGCTGACCATGCTCGCGCGGGGTGCATGATGTCGTAAAAAGAGGTCTACGAGTATAAATCCTAGGTAGGATTTACCCGCACCGTGGTCGACAACACAGAAGTCCTCGTGTTTAAGTAGGAGTTGCTTGAGTATGGGCTCAATAAACTGAAAGAGATGGTAGACCTGTTTGAGTTTGCGTCGGCTGTCTTGGTTGAGCTTGCCATCCCGCGTCAGGATGTGCAGCGCTTTGAGCAAAGCAATGGATTGTTCTGGTCGTATTTCGGGTATCGACATGGGCAACGGGTATGACATAAAGTGCACATTCAGGCATACTTATGTCGAATAAAGGTTGAACTTAGGAACTCTTTATCTCAATGGCTGATTATTCTAAACATAAGATCGAGGAGCTTGAAGGGATTTGTTTGCTGTTCGCTCAGGAGCATCAAGCAAAAACCGCAGCTTTTGAAATCTCTAGCTGGGGGCAAGCTCTAGGAGCACAAGCTTACCTCAATATCGGCCTCGATTCATACCAAGATCAATATCTCGTTCAAGTGACCGCAACGCCGGCTTTGTTGGCTTTGACGCCTGAATACGATACGCTTCATTTAAACAAGCGACTTGGTTTAGATACCGCCAATGATCCAACGCATCTTGATCTTGAAATTCTTCTATGTCTAGCGCGCACACCTGTTGCCTATTGTTTCCCTTCCGTTGAGGAACTCCGAGCTGCCGTACGTGTCCGTCATTTTGCGGTCGATGCCGCGCGTCGTACTGAACTCGCCTTTAATCCAGATGGTTTCGAGCGTCCTCAAGACTGCTGGCACTATGACGAAAATAGTGGTTTTTTATTGAAACCTGGCGTCGATATGGTGGAGGCCTTGATCAAAACCACCCAGCCTGAGGTATCCGGTGAGCAGCTTTATACCTTTTCCTGTGGCCGGGCAGCCGAATATATTATGTTGTTGTCCATCGCTCAAGAACTGAAGGGATACAACCAGACTTTATACAAAGCATTAGAAACTCAATGGCAAACACGCGCATTGCTTGCCGATGACTTTAACGATG
>JBIKOQ010000352.1:0-2872 GCA_044357955.1 Burkholderiaceae bacterium
CATTGATACTGCAGCGGATCACGAGACTGATGTAGTGATGGCCGCCATCGTTGGCGCGGCTGGACTTCCGTCGGCTTTGGCCGCTGCGCAAGCCGGCAAGCGGGTTTTGCTCGCAAATAAAGAAGCATTGGTTGCCGCGGGCTCATTATTTATGGCTGCAGTCAAACAAAGCGGGGCTGAACTCCTACCCATTGATAGCGAACATAATGCTATTTTTCAATGCTTGCCTCACGATGGCAGGGCAAGCGCGCCAACCTCTCCTAGCGAGGGCGTCAGAAGATTGATCTTGACTGCCTCAGGCGGTCCGTTTCGAACCAAGAAATGGGCGCAGCTTCATCAGGTGACACCTGAGCAGGCCTGCGCACACCCTAACTGGAGTATGGGGAAAAAGATCTCCGTAGACTCCGCAACCATGCTCAACAAAGGGCTTGAGGTCATTGAAGCTCACTGGTTGTTTGCGATGCCTGCAGACCGTATTCATGTCGTCATACACCCCCAAAGTGTTGTCCACTCGATGGTAGAGTACGAGGACGGTTCAGTCATTGCGCAGTTGGGGCAGCCAGATATGCGCACACCCATTGCCTATGGTTTAGGATTTCCTGAGCGCATATCATCCGGTGTCGGTATTCTTGATTTGGCCCTTGCCGGTAGACTTGATTTTGAACAACCCGATCTTGAGCAGTTTCCGTGTCTCAAGTTGTCTTTTGAGGCGTTGCGTAGCGGACAAGGCGCATGCATCTCCCTCAACGCAGCCAATGAAATAGCCGTGGCCTCGTTTTTGGATGGCAAACTGTCGTATACGCGTATTTCGGCTCTGATTGAAAACACGTTAACGTGGCATGCAGGACGACCACCTTGGGCTCTGAATTCCCTTGAGGATGTCATGGCACTCGATGCCGAAGTTCGTCGTCAGGCAGCGCAATGGATCTCTCCCTAGCTTGATGTGATGCGCTTTTAGCCTTTACACGAGTTTGAGTACTTAACGATTTTTTGGCTAGGACTATGCTTACGACACTTCTTTCTTTTTTTGTAACACTTGGCATCCTCATCACCTTTCATGAGCTGGGTCATTACTGGGTCGCACGTTGGTGCGGCGTTCGAGTCTTACGTTTTTCAGTCGGGTTCGGCAAGGTCTTAATTAAACGCGTCGACAAAAATGGGACTGAATGGGCGTTATCGGCAATCCCGCTGGGCGGTTACGTCAAAATGCTTGATCAGGACGACTTGACGCCAACGAATGGTGTGTCTGCCTCAACAGTTTCAAAACCCGCGTTAGAGACGACCGAAACGGATCCCCGTGGCACCAGTTTTCAATCACAACCGGTATCCAAAAGGTTTGCTATTGTGGCTGCAGGGCCTTTATTCAACCTTTTGTTGGCTGTTTTACTTTACGCAGGGATCAATCTTGCGGGAACACAAGAACCCGAAGCGATTTTGGCTCAACCAACCCTACATTCACCTGCTGCCCAGGCAGGTCTTCAGGCGGGTGACAAAATTATTGCCATCAATCATTCACCTGTCGTCTCCTGGCCTCAAGTCCGATGGAACTTATTACAACGGCTTGCTGATGGCGGTGAAACCCAAATCACGGTCGATCAAGGTGGCGCCCAACTCAACCGAACACTCAAGCTGCCAACACTAGCGGACCCTTCACAGGCCGATCCAATGAGAGATTTGGGCCTAGGTCTTGCGAGCGGCCCTCCATTCGTTCGTGGAGTCGTACCGGGTAGCGTTGCCCAACGTGTGGGGCTCGAGCCACAAGATAGAATTATCCGAATCGGAGAGATTAATCGTCCAGATGTTGGAACACTTGTCCAAACGATTCAACAACATGCAGGTCGCGAGATCGTGATCGATGTTGAGCGGGGCCAACAAACACTAAATTTTTCTTTAATTCCGTCTGCACATACCCTCGACAACGGTCAGATCGTGGGCCGTGCCGGTATTCAGCTTGGTGCAGATGTCGCAATGATCAAGGTCAGTTATGGGCCGATCGACAGTTTGATCCAGGGTGTCGTCAAAACCTTTGATACGGCATGGTTTTCATTACGCATGATGGGGCGGATGATCACAGGAGATGTTTCGCTTAAAAATATTAGCGGACCTGTCACGATTGCTGACTACGCAGGACAGTCCGCCAAGATTGGCTGGGCCGCTTATATCGCATTTTTAGCGCTGGTCAGTGTGAGCTTAGGCATCCTCAATCTGTTGCCCATCCCTATGCTAGATGGAGGGCATCTCATGTATTATCTCTGGGAGATGGTTCGAGGCAAACCTGTTTCGGTGAATGTGATGGAGTGGGGCCATAAAATTGGCTTGACCTTGCTGGCAGGTCTGATGGGGCTTGCTTTGTTTAACGATTTCATTCGCATTTTCAGCTAAGGCCGTTCTGACTTAAAATCCACAGATTGCTGTTTTTTTTATCAGCTCACCATTGACCTACACACAAGATATTTGAGGATTACCCGGGATGCACGCTCGTTTGCCATATCTGTTCGACAAAGCCTTGCGCTTGATGACGCACGCCTTGTGTCGGGTGCTTTTGGTGGCATCGCTGTTCATTCCTTTAAGTTCGCAAGCCTTCGAACCGTTTGTTGTCAGCGATATTCGGGTCGAAGGGATGCAGCGCACGGAGCCTGGATCGATCTTTGCACAGCTTCCCTTTAAAGTTGGTCAGCGCTTTACTGAGTCGCTTGCCACAGAATCGATTAGAAAACTTTATGCGACCGGTCTTTATTCGGACGTTCGTATTCAGACCGCAAATCGTGTCGTGGTTGTGGCGGTTCAAGAGCGTCCAACGATTGCCGCGATCACGTTTACGGGTATGAAAGAGTTTGAGACAGATGCCATCATTGGCAATCTCAAACAAGTG
>JBIKOQ010000353.1:0-2866 GCA_044357955.1 Burkholderiaceae bacterium
GCGGCTTCTTCAGCACTCGCCCCGCCGGCTCAACGCCCTTTGCTTGGTATTGTTTCCTTCCTATTTTCGCTTCTATTTTTGACAAGCTTAGATGGCATGGGAAAGTGGATTATGTCCGTTGGTGTGCCTTTGCTCGTTTTTTGCTGGTTTCGGTACGCCATTCATCTCGTTTTGCTGATGTCGATCATTTTACCTAGCCGTGGGTTGGGTGTTTTTAAAAGCAAAATGCCCAAATTGCAGTGCCTGCGGGGCGCGGCGATGCTGGGCTCAGCATTGTCATTTTTTACGACACTGAGTTATTTACCCCAAGCAGAGGCCACGGCGCTCATTTTTATTGCCCCTCTTTTAATGCTGTCGGTTGCACCTTGGATTTTAAAGGAGCCTACCCGTCAATCACGCTGGATTGCTGCTGGGATCGGACTGATCGGCGTTTTGATTGTTGTGCGCCCTTCAGCTGGATTGCCCCTGATGGGCGTGATCATGGGACTGATCACTGCATGCCTCTTAACAGCGCAACACTTACTCTCAAGAATGCTCGCGAGAGACAGCGCGTTTACAACTGTGCTTTGGGGAGGTGCGATTGGAACAGGATCCCTGACCGTGTGTTTGCCCTTCGTTCTTCCCTCCGCGCTGACTACCCTACAAACCTTGAGCATGGGGGATTGGACCATTCTATTGCTATCTGGTGCGGCAGGAGGATTAGGACATCTCCTTCAAATTCAATCGTATCGCTTCGCACCCGCGTCGCTTTTAGCACCCTTTATTTATTTACAAATCACCTTCGCTGCAACAATAGGATGGATTGTCTGGTCACATCTTCCCGATACCACCACATGGATAGGCATCATCATTATTTGTGCAAGCGGGATCGTCAATAGCCTGATCGAGTGGCGCCGCAGTCGGAGCTAGGCGCTTTCTAGGAACAGGAGACCATTCGACCGCCCTGAAGAACTAATTGTCGATCACAGCGAGCTGCCAGTGAGAGGTCGTGTGTGACGAGAACCAGAGTGGTGTTTTGTTGTGCGGCGAGATCGAACATGAGATTGATAATCGTCGCGCCTGTTCCGGCGTCCAAGCTCCCAGTGGGCTCATCGGCAAAGATTAAAATCGGACCTTGAACAAAGGCGCGAGCAATTGAGACGCGCTGTTGCTCGCCGCCAGACAAGGTCGAGGGAAAGTGATGTAGGCGATCACCAAGCCCCACGCGTTGCAACATCGAATTTGCCGCAGCCTCAGCAGGCTTTCCCGCAAGCTCAATAGGTAACATCACGTTTTCAAGAGCAGTCAAATTAGGCAGAAGCTGAAAAGATTGAAAGACAAATCCAACATGACTCGCCCTGAAGGCCGCTCTATGATCCTCATCCATTTGAGTCAGAGATTGTCCAAGCAAATGAACTTCTCCCCCGCTGGGCTGGTCCAAACCAGCAAGCAGACCTAAAAGTGTTGATTTACCAGAGCCAGAGGCTCCAGTGATGGCAAGTGACTGTCCGACCGGAACTGTAAAGCTCACGTCATCTAAAATATTCAATATTCCCGTAGCATCGGTCACTTGCTGACAAAGTCGGTCGACTACAATTGCTTTGGTCACATCATTCATGAATTCATTCTCTCGCTATCGTCGTCAAATTAACCTTGGAATGATCGGTCTTGCCGTGCTTCAAGGTCTTGCCGTGCATGCACAAACTCCACAACGCCCCAATCATCCCACAAGAATATTAATCGTGGGTGACAGTCTATCTGCAGAATACGGCTTAAAACGTGGATCCGGTTGGGTAGAGTTGTTAAAAACATCTCTTTTAAATTCGCATCCAACAATAGAGATTATCAATGCGAGTATTAGTGGCGATACAACGAGTGGTGGACGCACGCGTTTAAAGGCATTGCTTGAACGTACTCGTCCCAACATCGTTCTAATTGAGTTAGGCGCGAATGATGCACTCCGAGGATTACCACTTGAGATGACAAAAAACAATTTGCTCGCCATGGTTCGCATGGTCAAAACAGTGGGAGCCAAGCCCATCATTGCAGGCATGCAAATACCTCCCAATTATGGAAGGGAGTACACGAGTGCATTTAAGAAACTATTTGAAGAAGTTGCCTTGAGCGAAGAAACAGCACTAATACCGTTCTTTCTAGAGGGAATTGCGGAAAATCCGGCCATGTTTCAGGCCGATACCATTCATCCCAATGAAGCAGCACAACCGATTTTGTTGGGTCATGTCCAAAAAATACTTCTACCCATGCTCAATCCATAAGGACAAGCATCATAGCGGTTAGGCGTTAAAGCTTCGCCGCGTCAAGCTCACCGCTAATGAGCTTCGTTGCGTCCGGAAGCAATTTGACCTTATATTCCTTGCGAAGCACTTTTAGAGCAGCCTGTTCTTCGGCGGCGCCCCATGCTTGTGAAAGTTGAGCTTGTAATTGACTCAACTGCGCGGGCTCCGGTTTGGGGCCTTCTTGAACTTTTGATAGTCTCAAAATAGTGTATTGCTCAGCACCCGCAACGCCCACATAGGTCGGCAAGGGTTTTGTTGACGACGACATCACAGCTTCGAGCTGTTCACGATTCAATGTAGAAGGTTGCTGTCGAGAGACTTCAATCGCAGCCTCAAAATCCTTAGGTTCAGCTTGAGGTGCAGCTTTGAGAAGTTCAAGTTCTTTAAGTCCGGATGCCTGCGCAGCAGCCAATGAAAGCTCAGCCGTTAACCGTTGTTTAATTTGATCGGAGACTGTTGCCAAAGGAGGAATATGCGCTGGATGTATCGCTGCGACGCGAACAGCAACAATGACGTCGGGAGATACTTCGATTAAACCTGAGTTTAATTTCTCTTTTAAGACATCTGCAGAGAAAACAGCTTGACGAACT
>JBIKOQ010000354.1:0-2863 GCA_044357955.1 Burkholderiaceae bacterium
GCCGGATACTTGGCCGACTTCTTTGATCAAGCCATCGACGATTTTGATATCGCCGACAAAGGGCTTAGCGCCCGTGCCATCGACGATCGTGCCATGACGGATAATGAGGGAACCTGTATGTGCCATGAGAGTCAGTTTGCGGTGTGATGAGACAAGTCTCAGTTGTACTCACCACACGCAGACGTGTCAAGCTTGCCGCTTATTGCTCGGGGACTTGAGCGATGACCTGCGCCACGGCAGCTGTGAGTTTCTTGGCATAGGGAACATGCAGAAACTCATTGGGACCGTGCGCGTTGGACTGAGGTCCCAGCACGCCGCACACCATCATTTGCGCTTTAGGAAAACCGGTGCTGAGCAGCTTCATGAGCGGAATCGTGCCACCTTGGCCGATATAGCCGACAGGCGCTTGAAAGTGCGCTTGACTCGCGCTGTTAAGCGCTTGTTCAAACCAGGGCGCGGTGCTTGGTGCATTCCAGCCGCTCGAGGTGCTTTCTGAATGAAACGTGACCTTGGCCTGATAAGGGGCATTGTCCTCAAGCAATGTTTTGAGTTCTGCTACAGCCGCCGCCGCATCAATCAGTGGAGGCAGTCTCAGGCTGAGCTTAAAGGCAGTATAGGGGCGTAGCACATTACCGGCATCTTTGAGGGCCGGAAAGCCTTCGGCGCCCGTGACGCTCAAGGTGGGTTTCCAGGTGCGACGAATCAGCGCTTCGACCGGGTCGAGTGTCGTGGGCAGAGCAACCAAACTCGAGCCACCACAATCGTGATGTGCCCAAGGAAAGCGCTTGTAGATAGCGTCACCTAAGATGCCTGCCGTGGCTTGCGCTTGTGCCAGACGCTCAGCCGGGATGTCGCAGTGAAAGCTTTTGGGTAGCAGTCGTCCCGTCTCACTGTCTTCGAGACGATCTAGCACATGGCGCATGATACGAAAGCTCGAAGGCACGAGCCCAGAGGCATCACCGGAATGCACACCTTCAGTCAGAATTTCGACTTTTAGAACACCCGCAGCCATACCGCGCAAACTTGTCGTCAGCCAGAGCTGGTCATAATTGCCCGCGCCACTGTCCAGACAAATCACCAGACCCACATCACCCAACCGCGTTTTCAAGACATCAATATAGGGGAGTAGATCAGGCGAGCCACTTTCTTCGCAGGTTTCAATCAAGCCAACGATACGCGGATGGGCAACCTGTTGTGCTTTGAGTGCTTGAATGGCCGTAATCGCCGCATAGGCTGCATAGCCATCATCCGCACCACCGCGGCCATAGAGCTTGCCGTCTAGATATTTGGGAGTCCAAGGTCCGAGGCCATTGCGCCAGCCATCAAACTCCGGTTGTTTGTCCAGATGTCCATACATCAAGACCGTCTGATGATTCGCACTTTGCGAGCGCGTAGCAGCCACCTCGAAAAAGAGAACGGGTGTTCGGCCGGCCAGTCGAATGACTTCTAGCTTGAGACCAGCGACTTTTTGTGCCTCGATCCAGGCCGCAGTGCGTTCGATGACTTTGTCCAAATAGCCCGCTTGTGCCCAGTTGGCATCAAAGGCGGGAGATTTAGCCGGGATTTCGATGTAGTCGCTCAGTTGGCCTACCAGATCGTCATCCCAGGCTTGACTCACCGAGGACAGGACCTGCGCGGTATCGAGCATGGGAACGGGAGCATTCATTATTTTGCCTTGACCTTGAGGCGCCACGCATGCAGCAGAGGCTCCGTGTAACCGCTGGGTTGCTCGAGACCCTTGAGCACCAAATCACGCGCGGCGCGATAGGCGTAGGAGGCTTCAAAATTTGGTGCCATCGGTTGATAGAGCGGATCACTCGCGTTTTGAGCGTCGACCACTTTGGCCATACGTTGCAAGGTTTCTGTGACTTGCGCCTCGGTCACGATACCGTGCAACAACCAGTTGGCGATATGCTGACTGGAAATGCGCAGAGTGGCACGGTCTTCCATCAGCCCGACGTTGTGAATATCAGGGACTTTGGAGCAGCCCACGCCTTGATCAATCCAGCGCACCACATAACCCAAAATACCCTGAGCATTGTTATCCAACTCTTGTTGAATCTCGGCCGCACTCCAGTTTGGTTTGACGGCAACGGGGACTTGGAGAATTTCACCGAGCAATCGATCAATCTCTGCCGGGGCATCGACTTTTTCAAGCGCAGTCTGCACATCCGCGACACTGACTTGATGATAGTGCAAGGCATGCAGCGTGGCAGCGGTTGGGGAAGGCACCCATGCCGTATTTGCACCAGCTTTGGGGTGTGCGATCTTTTGTTCGAGCATCGCCGCCATCAGGTCGGGCATCGCCCACATGCCTTTGCCGATTTGTGCGCGACCACGCAGGCCGCAAGCCAAACCTGTCAACACGTTGCTGCGTTCGTAAGCCGACAACCAGGCGCTTGATTTCATGTCGCCTTTGCGGATCATCGGACCCGCATGCATCGCGGTATGCATTTCGTCTCCGGTGCGGTCTAAAAAGCCAGTATTAATAAAGGCTACACGCGCAGGCGCCTCATTGATACATGCCTTGAGGTTGACGCTGGTGCGACGCTCCTCATCCATGATGCCGAGCTTGACGGTGTTGGGCGCAAGACCCAGCATGCCTTCTACGCGGCCGAACAGTTGGTTGGCAAAAGCGACTTCGGCGGGACCATGCATTTTTGGTTTGACGATGTAGACCGAACCGGTGCGTGAGTTGCCATACTTGTGCGCTTGACTGCGCTTGAGATCATGCAGTGCAATCGTCACGGTCACGACGGCATCCAGGATCCCTTCGAAAATCTCTTGACCATGACCATCCAAAATTGCCGGATTGGTCATCAAGTGTCCGACGTTACGCAGAAACAGCAATGAACGACCATGC
>JBIKOQ010000355.1:0-2860 GCA_044357955.1 Burkholderiaceae bacterium
CGTTGTAGCCGCCACCAAGATAGCGGAACTCGCCGCCCCACTGCACCCCGCGCTTGGACATCGCGCGCGCTTGCACGGTCGCATCGTAATTCGGGGCAATATTAAAGTAATAAGGTTGGGTATAGTCAAAGCCCGTATTCGACGTATTGCCGAAAGTTGGCAGCAAGAAGCCAGATTTTCTTTCTTTTTTAAGCGGAAATGTTAAATAAGGGGAGGCTAAAATCGGAACATTTTTAAAATAAAGCACACCGTTACGAGCCACGCCCTCGTTAGCGGCATAATCTAGGTCGAGTTTTTCAGTTTCGATATACCAAGAAGGCTGAGGGCATGGACAACCGCTATAAGTCACATCCGTGATGCTCATTTGATTGCGGTTGAACACATCGGCCCAAGAACCGGAGCCCGCTCCACCATCATCGAGCCAGAAGTTAGGCTGATCGATGCTGGCCGTACCATCTTCGGCGTTGTAAATGATACTAGTGCCCGTGATGACATTGCCATCCCGAATTAAGCGCGCGTTGATTTGCGCGTCCATCACGCCTGTGCGTTTGTTGTAATCAATGATATTGGCCTTGAGAACGGCATCCTGTCGCCGGATCATCGCCTTGCCTTTTAATTTGGCATTACCGAGTCCATCACCCTCGATTTGCTCGCCTTCAAGAAATGCGGGCATTTCCTTATCTGGGACCGTGCTGCGCTCAAGCATAGGCGAAATGCGCAGCCCAGGGCCTACAATGACCGGAGGCGCAGGCGCAGGAGCAGGTTGGGCATGCACTGCCGCAATCCCTAGCCCCAACAGCCACCCCAACGAATAAAAAATATGCACGTTCTAAAAAGTCACCTTAATACAAATACTTAGCAAAAAAAGTAGATTTTTTAGCCCAAAAGAATCTCTCGGATGATGTCTCATCCTCCCGCTATTATAGAGAAGCCCCTCAACTTTGCTGCGATCGTTTCAACCTCCTACCTCATTCACCTTTTGATTACATTTTCACGATGATCTCAACCATAGATTTAGAATCCAGAATGTCAAAACTTATTGAGTGGTTGGGCTCATGCCCCCAGTCTCTGGCACTGGACCTTGCGAGCCTTGTTCCCGCTTCTGGTGATGCGAGCTTTAGACGTTATTTCCGCATTACGGCAGCTCAGGGGACACTCGTCGTGATGGATGCCCCCCCTCCTCAAGAAGATTGCAAACCTTTCGTCGAAGTGGCGCATAGACTTGCCAAGACCGGTCTCAACGTACCCAAGGTGCTTGCACAAGACCTGACTCAGGGATTTTTACTATTGACGGATCTGGGGCCCTCAACCTATTACGATCGTATTCAAGCTGGGCTCGATGAGGTGAGTTTGCAAAAGATGTATCGAGATGCGTTAGCAGCTCTCGTTCAAATGCAAGGCGCAGAGATGGAAGGATTACCTGTGTATGACACGACACGACTCAAACAAGAACTGGGTCTGTTTGTTGAATGGTATGTCACCGTGCACTGCAAGGTAAACTTGGCCGCGACTGCTCTAGCGGGACTCGACCAAGTCTTTGATATGCTCGTCGAACGCAACGCAGCGCAACCTCGCGTATTCGTGCATCGCGACTTTCACTCCCCAAACCTCATGCTCTGCGAGCGTCCAGAGCATGGCACTAACCCCGGTATTTTAGATTTCCAAGACGCGGTGTCTGGACCCATCACTTACGACCTGGCTTCGCTTGTTATGGACGCACGTACAACCTGGGAAGAACCTCAACAACTGGACTGGGCGATTCGCTATTGGGAACTTGCTCGTAAAAAGAGTTTGCCAGTACCGACAGATTTTGCGGATTTTCATCAAGACTATGAATGGATGGGGCTGCAACGCAACCTGCGTATCCTTGGTGTATTTGCCAGGCTCAACCATCGTGACGGCAAGGCCGCCTATCTGGCGCATATCCCGCGCGTCAACCAGTATGTGCGACAAGTCGCGGGGCGCTATCTTGCTTTTAAGCCTTTGTTACGCATTCTGGATGAGCTTGACCAAGTCCAAACCAAGGTTGGATATACATTCTGATGCGCGCCATGATTCTCGCCGCAGGGCGCGGTGAACGGATGCGTCCGCTCACCGATACTCTGCCCAAACCCTTGATCCCTGTCGGGGGTAAACCGCTCATTCAATGGCATATTGAAAAACTCGCGGCGGCAGGCATCACTGATATCGTCATCAACCATGCTTGGCTAGGCGCATTGCTTGAGGAAACGCTCAAAAATGGCCATCAGTGGGGCGTGGAGATCCATTACTCTGCCGAGGCCGTTGCCCTCGAAACCGCCGGAGGCATCGCCAAGGCGTTACCACTTTTGGGAACAGAACCCTTTTTGGTAATGAATGGCGATATCTGGTGCGATTGGGATCCTGCGCAAGCCTTTGAAATCGCGGCCACCATGCATCAAAGCAGACAGCAAGCCTGGTTGTTATTGGTTCCTAATCCGGAGCACCATCCAAACGGAGACTTTGGCTTGACGATGAACGGTCTCGTCACAGACACTGCCACGCTCAAGCATACATTCTCTGGTATTGGCGTGTATGCGCCATCACTGTTTGCACACACGCCTGCCGGACAACCCTCAAAACTCGCCCCCCTTTTGCGGCAAGCCCTCGCACTTCAACAGGTGACAGGTCAGCTCTACACAGGCACTTGGATTGATGTGGGTACCCCTGAGCGGCTCAACACGTTAGAATGGATGCTTAAGAATTGATGCCCGTACGCGGAGAAATAAATGGTCATACGTGTGCAAGCTAAACGCGCGATTTTCAAACCCGCGCCTTACGATACTCGCCGTGGCTCGCGTGGCTTGCCCAGCTGGCTCATCCTTTTGATGGTGGGTATTTT
>JBIKOQ010000356.1:0-2855 GCA_044357955.1 Burkholderiaceae bacterium
TATTCGATTTTTTTAATTCACTACGGTTTGTGCATCGGCGTCAATGCCATCTGGAGCGTTTTTTTCCCAACCGGCCTGCTCGTCAACGCCTTGGGCATCCTGTTTGCCGTCGCCGTCTCGATTGCGGGCGGCGCGCTCCTTTATCGTGAAGTCGAGTCGCGCCCGGGTGTACTCGGCATGAACCTCACAACCACCCTACTCGTCATGGGTATCCTAGCCACACTGGCAATCGAAGCCTTCACACGCTGACCCGTGAAGGTTGACCAGCCGCAAGCGTTGACCGCCCACAAGAGCAACCCGATCAGCCCAAAATCAACCCAAATTGGGCGCCAAGGTGCGCTTGACGTCTGCGGCCTTACGACCAGAGCGTTTGACGTAATCCTCAACCTGATCTTCACCAATCGGTCCCACGCTAAAGTACTGTGACTGCGGGTGACTAAAGTAAAAACCCGAGACGCTTGCCGCGGGATGCATGGCGTAACTCTCCGTCAGCATCATCCCGATATCCGCACCATCCAAGACCTCGAACATCTCCCGTTTGACCACATGCTCAGGACACGCGGGATAGCCTGGTGCGGGTCGAATCCCGACGTAGGCTTCTTTGATCATCTGTTCATTGGTCAGTGACTCATTAGGCACATAGCCCCACAAATCCGTTCGGACACGCGCGTGCAAGGCCTCTGCAAAGGCCTCAGCCATGCGATCCGCTAATGACTTGAACATGATGGAGGAATAATCATCATTGGCTTTTTCAAATTCTTTTTCTTTTTTGTCGACCCCAATCCCTGCCGTCACAGCAAAGAGACCGATGTAGTCCATCACCCCTGAAGACTTCGGTGCGATAAAGTCCGCCAGACATTTATTTTCCACGCCTTCGCGTTTAATGCCCTGTTGGCGCAAACCGCGCCAGGTGAACAGCACTTTTTCGCGTGTCTCATCCTGATAGATTTCGATATCATCATCATTGACCGTGTTGGCTGGATAAAAAGACACCACGCCATTGGCCGTCAGCCAACGGCCATCGATCATACGTTTCATCATCGCCAAGCCGTCGGCGTGAACCTTGCGCGCCTGCTCACCCACGACCTTGTCATCCAGGATCGCGGGATATTGCCCAAACAAACTCCAGGTCTGAAAGAAAGGGGTCCAGTCAATAAAACGAGCGAGCTCTGACAAATCGAAATTTTTAAAGGTGCGTCGGCCGATGAACTTGGGACGTGGCGGCTGATACGTCGACCAGTCAAACTTTGGCTTAGCCGCCCGCGCGTCCACCATCGACATCAACGGTGCGATCTGACGATTGGCATGGCGACGACGGACGTCCTCGTACTCGACTGCAAGTTCTTGCAAGTAATTATTGGCGGTTTCTGACACCAAATTCTGTGCCACGCCAACAGAACGGCTGGCATCCGGCACATAAATCACCGGACCCTCGTAATGCGGTGCGATCTTGACAGCCGTGTGCACGCGACTTGTCGTTGCACCACCAATCATCAGGGGCGTCTTTCGGCTACGGAAGTACTCGTCACGCTGCATTTCACTGGCCACATACGCCATCTCTTCGAGGCTTGGCGTGATCAGACCCGACAACCCGATGATATCAACCTGTTCAGCTTTCGCGCGATTGAGAATCTCCGCTGCCGGGACCATCACACCCATATTGATGACTTCAAAGTTGTTACATTGAAGCACCACGGTGACGATGTTTTTACCAATATCGTGCACATCGCCTTTGACGGTCGCGATCAGGATCTTGCCCTTGGCGCGCACATCCCCACCTGCGGCGGCGATATGCTTTTTTTCCTCTTCGATAAACGGCACCAGGTGACCCACGGCCTGCTTCATGACACGGGCCGATTTCACGACCTGCGGCAAAAACATCTTGCCCTCGCCAAACAAATCTCCAACGATATTCATCCCGTCCATCAAGGGCCCTTCGATCACCTCGATGGGACGACCGCCACGCTCCGCGATCTGCTGACGAATTTCCTCGGTATCCTCGATGATGAACTGCGTCATGCCATGCACCATAGCGTGCGCAAGTCGTTTTTCAACCGACTGTTCACGCCAGGTCAAGTCCTCTTCGCGCTTAGCACCACTGCCTTTGACAGAATCCGCAAACGACACCAGACGCTCGGTCGGCGTGCGCGTGTCATTCTCTTCGGTCAAGCCAACAGGCTGCTGTCGGTCCAGCACCACATCCTCGACTAAGTCGCGCAACGTTGGTGAGAGCTCTGCATAAACACCTAACTGTCCCGCATTGACGATACCCATCGTCAGACCTTCGCGGATCGCGTAATACAAGAAAACGGTATGAATCGCTTCGCGCATGGCTTCATTGCCACGGAACGAGAAACTGACGTTAGAGATACCGCCCGAAATGCGTGCATGCGGGAGTGCGGCACGAATCCACTTGGTCGACTCGATAAAATCGACTGCGTAATGATTGTGCTCATCGATTCCGGTTGCAATCGCAAACACATTTGGATCGAAAATAATGTCTTCGGGTGGAAATCCCACCTCGCTGACCAGCAAGTTGTAGGCGCGCGTACAAATTTCCTGACGACGCTCGAGTGTATCGGCTTGACCTTTCTCATCAAACGCCATCACCACGGCCGCCGCACCGTACCGGCGGCACAAACGCGCTTGCTTGAGGAAAGGTTCTTCGCCTTCTTTGAGAGAAATCGAATTAACGATCGACTTGCCCTGCACGCATTTGAGTCCCGTTTCGATCACAGACCACTTGGAACTATCAATCATGATCGGCACACGCGAAATGTCAGGCTCGGAGGCGATCAAATTCAAAAACCGATGCATACATGCGGCCGAATCCAACATGGCTTCGTCCATATTGA
>JBIKOQ010000357.1:0-2854 GCA_044357955.1 Burkholderiaceae bacterium
GCATACCGTTTCTGAGACCGATCACCGTTTTGCGAGATGGAATATTGCGTTATTAAGTCCCGAAGTTGGGGGTGATTTCCGTCAAGAGGCCAACACGTTTGGATTCAACGTAGAGATCGATCCTCTCGAGCCTTCCTCTATGCCTGTCAAGCGGACCGCCATGGGGCGTTTTGCTCATGAGGCAGCGGTATGTTCTGCTCCAAAAGCGGGTGAACCGATTGCTTTTTATATGGGCTGTGACTCGCGCAATGAGTACATCTATAAGTTTGTCTCTGAAGCGCGGTGGGACCCGCAGGACGTTGGGGGTGGGACCCGCGCCGGTGACAAGTATTTGAATGAAGGGCGTCTTTACGCTGCCAAATTTAACGGTGACGGCACGGGTGAGTGGCTCGCGCTTGATTTCCAAGATCCAAAAGTTCGTGGTTTTGAGAGTTATCGATTCTCAAATCAGGCCGATGTTCTCGTGCACGCTCGTTTTGCGGCCGATGCGGTGGGCGCGACCCCGATGGATCGTCCTGAGTGGGGTGCTGTGAACCATCGAAATGGTGATATTTACTTTGCACTCACCAATAGCAATGCTGCGAATCGATCACCCGCGAAAGTGAATGCGGCCAATCCACGTGCGTATCAAGATCCAGATGGAAAAAAGAGGTCTGGCAATCCGCATGGTCATATTATTCGTTTTCGTGAAAAGAATATGAGTCCGAGCGATACAAGCTTTGCATGGGATATTTTCCTTTTTGGAGCTGAGGAGGACGATCCTGCTTCGAATTTGTCTAAATTAACGTCCAAAAACAGTTTCTCCTCGCCCGATGGCTTGTGGTTCAGTCGGGCAACAGGGATTTGCTGGATTCAGACCGATGATGGCGCGATGACGGATGAAAGTAATTGCATGATGTTGGCCGCGATTCCTGGCTCAGTAGGGGATGGTGAAAAAATCATGGTCGCCAACAGCATGCAGGTTGGCGCGGACAAAATCGCAGGAAGGCAGGAGACTTTCATGGGGGCCGCACTTGGCGAGGCACGCCTGAGACGGTTTTTAGTCGCTCCAAAGGGGGCAGAAGTCACTGGTTTGACCGAGACAGCAGACGGGAAAACACTTTTTGTGAATATTCAACATCCTGGCGAAAAAACGCCTGCCTTAGGACAATCTGCTCAATTCGAACTGGAAAGCGCTTGGCCTGGCCATCGAGGCTTTGGGCAACCAGGTCGTCCTCGCTCTGCGACCATTGTGATTGAGCGTGAAGATGGTGGGCTGATTGGACTGTAGAGCTTCGTTCGTCATCAAATTGAAATATTGGGTGGTTAACGTGTCGTGTATATTATTTAAGTGCATTAATCGCTATTTAAATGCGGTTTTAGTTAATAGGAAATTTCATGGCTGACAAACACCTTTCATCGCAATTCGATATTGAGCTCAATGCTCTATGTAGCAGTCTTCTTGAAATGGGTGGAATGGTCGAGTCTCAGATTATGGATGCGACCAAAGCATTTTCAACCATGGATATCGAGTTGTGCAAGGTTGTGATTGAACGAGAAAAGACGATCAACACCAAAGAAATCGACATTGATCTTGCTTGTACGGAAATTATCGCCAGAAGGCAGCCCACCGCCCGAGATTTACGACTGGTCATGGCCGTCTCAAAGGCGATTACTAATCTGGAGCGTGCCGGTGATGAGGCTGAAAAAGTCGCTAAAAGAACACGTCGGATCATTCGAAGCGGTGCAGAACACAAAATCAACGTTGCTGAAATTATTATTTCCGGACAGCTTGCGCTCAAACAGTTGCGTCAGAGTTTGGATGCTTTCGCTCGATTGGATCGCGATGCAGCGGTTGAAATTGTGTTGGACGACCGTCAGATTGATGAAGAGTTCCGAGCGTTTGTTCGTAAACTCACGTCCTATATGACGGAGGATCCCCAAACGATCTCCACGGGGCTGGACATGCTCACGATTGCAAAATCCATCGAACGCATCGGTGATCATGCTAAAAATATCGCCGAATTTGTGATTTATGTTGTGGGTGGTTATGACGTCCGTCACTCCCCTAAAAAAGAATTACATCAACGAGCCGCTGAGGAATGATGCGGCCATGACACATCGTATCCTGATCGTGGAAGACGAACTTTCTATATCTGAACTGATCGCTGTCAACCTGACGCATGCCGGCTACGATGTTCAGCAAGCCTACCAAACAGAGGAAGCGAGTCAAGTGATACGTAATTCGCTCCCTGACCTGATGATTTTGGACTGGATGCTACCTGGAAAGTCGGGTGTTCAATATGCCAAAGAGCTTCGTGGTAACGAACATACTGCCAGTATTCCCATCCTGATGTTGACCGCTAAAAGCGAAGAGGCTGACAAAGTCCAGGGACTCGACGCAGGTGCGGACGACTATATGACCAAGCCTTTTTCAACCAAGGAATTGGTCGCTAGGGTCAATGCACTGCTCAGACGCCATAGCCGTGTTCCCACCAATGATGACTTGATGATCTTAGGGGCTTTGCGGCTCGATCCCGTCACGCATCGTGTGACAGCGGAGTGGCCGCAGTCGCCTCGCCGTGAAATCATCGTGGGTCCAACAGAGTTCCGTCTTTTGCAGTTTCTGATGGGTGCCCCTGAGCGGGTCCATTCGCGCGCTCAATTGCTCGATCAAGTATGGGGTAATGAGGTATTTATTGAAGAGCGCACGGTTGATGTGCACATCAGAAGGTTACGTGTTGCTCTCGCAGTTGCCAAATGTGATGTTTTCATTGAAACCGTCAGAGGTGTCGGGTATCGTGCTACAAGAAATCCAACAGCAGTGAGCGGCGATATCGAGCATTAATCACCCGTCATTTGCTCACAGATGGTA
>JBIKOQ010000031.1:0-9078 GCA_044357955.1 Burkholderiaceae bacterium
GAGCGTCAAGGACAGGCCGAACCACGTCAGCTGTTGGCGACAAATCAGCTCCGCCTGTCTGAGGCCCGCCAGGGCCGAGTTCGGAGCTGATTCGCCAGCAACTGATGTGGTGAGGGAAGTGGGCGTCGCCCACCCGTCCGCCGCTCTCTCCCCCGTGGCAGACCGCTCCAGACCGCGGATGCCCGAATACCCCAAAACCCATCACCCCACCCGCACAGCATATTTACATTCCCATACAATATAAAAAAACACCGTGAGGTAAAAATATGTGGGACGTAGTCGTAGTAGGGGGTGGCAATGCCGCCCTATGCAGCGCATTAATGGCACGAGAAGCTGGCGCAAGCGTATTAATTTTAGAGGCCTCGCCCAAAGAGTGGCGCGGAGGTAATTCCCAGCACACACGCAATCTGCGTTGTATGCACGATGCCCCTCAGGACGTGCTGGTAGAAGCCTATCCCGAAGAGGAATACTGGCAAGATTTACTTAAGGTGACCGGCGGCATCACGAATGAAAAGCTTGCACGAATGGTCATCCGTGAGTCCTCCACTTGTCGTCCCTGGATGGAAAAGCACGGCGTACGCTTTCAGCCTTCCTTATCTGGCACCCTGCACGTCGCGCGTACCAATGCGTTTTTTATGGGTGGAGGTAAAGCCCTGATCAATGCCTACTACCGCAGCGCAGAAAACCTCGGCATCGATATTTTGTATGACTCCCCCGTCGATGACCTTGAAATTAAAGACGGCAAGTTTATCGCTGCACGTGTGGGTGACAAACGCTACGAAGGTCATGCTGTTGTGCTTGGTTGCGGAGGTTTCGAGTCCGATCGCAAATGGCTTCGCGAGGCTTGGGGCCAAAATGAAAACGGCGAATGGCCTGCTGATAACTTTTTGATTCGCGGCACCCGCTACAACATGGGCGTGGTCATCAAAGTGATGATGCGCGAAGGTGCAGACACCATGGGTGATCCGACACAAGCGCATTGCGTGGCAATTGATGCGCGCTCGCCCCTTTATGACGGTGGCATCTGTACACGTATTGACTGCGTCTCGCTCGGCATCGTCGTCAACCGCGAAGCCAAGCGCTTTTATGATGAAGGCGAAGACTTCTGGCCCAAGCGTTACGCACTTTGGGGTCGCCTGGTTGCCTTGCAACCCGGACAAATCGCGTACTCAATTATTGATGCAAAAGCGGTTGGTCGCTTTATGCCGCCCGTTTTTGATGGCGTCAAAGCCGACACACTGCCAGAATTAGCGAGCAAGCTCGGTCTTGACGTTGATACCTTTATGGCAACGGTCAATGGCTTTAATGCTGCCTGCAAAGTCGGGACCTTTGACCATACGATTCAGGATGACTGCTATACAGAAAACATTACTCCGGAAAAAACGCACTGGGCTCGCCCGCTTGATACGGGACCGTTTTATGGATATGCCGTACGTCCTGGCGTGACCTTTACGTACTTCGGACTGACGACTGACGAAAAAGCCAGCGTCTTCTTTGGAGGCAAAGCCAGTCCAAATATGTTTGCTGCCGGTGAAATTAACGCGGGCAACGTGCTCGGTAAGGGCTATACAGCAGGCGTCGGCATGTCGATCGGTACGGCCTTTGGCCGAATTGCCGGGACACAGGCGGCCTTGGCAGCAAAAAAAATGAAAGAAGGAGCACCACAGCATGCAATCGCTTGATTCACTGACCCGCGAAGCACAAAACCTAGCGGGTGCCTCAGAGCACTCAGTTACTTGGCACAACAAAGGCATTACTGAAAACGAAGCAGAAGTCGCGCGTCAGATGCAAATCTGTAATGCTTGCCGCTATTGCGAAGGCTTTTGTGCGGTTTTCCCGGCAATGACGCGTCGCCTCAATTTTGACAATAAAGCGGACTTGAACTACCTAGCGAACCTTTGCCACAACTGTGGTGCCTGTTTACATGCATGCCAATACGCGCCTCCCCATGAATTCATGGTCAACGTTCCTCAAGCGATGGCCAAGGTCCGCATGGAAACCTATATGGACTTTGCGTGGCCCTCAGCAATGGGAGCCTTGTACAAACGTAACGGCTTAACTGTCTCGATGGCGACCGCATTTGGTCTAGCCTTGTTCTTAGTTTTAGCGCTGATTTCTCAGGGCACACTTTGGCACGAGCCTCTTGCCGGCAACTTCTATGCCGTATTTCCACACAACACTCTGGTCGTGTTGTTCGGGTCGGTTTTTGGATTTTCTATTCTGGCATTACTGATAGGTGTCGTTCGTTTCTGGCGTGAAATCACACCTGGACAAGTCAGTGGAGTTGCTGTTGGCGAAGCGGCACACTACGCGCTAAAGCTCAAGTATCTCGACGGTGGTCATGGTGAAGGCTGCAATGATGAAGATGACAAATTCACACTGCGCCGCCGCATCTATCACCACTTTACCTTTTACGGCTTTATGTTGTGCTTTGCCGCAACGTCGGTTGCAACGATCTATCACTACGTGTTTGGTTGGGAAGCCCCTTACGGCTATACCAGCCTGCCGGTGATACTCGGCACGGTGGGTGGTATTGGACTATTGATTGGTCCAGTCGGTTTGTTTTACCTCAACAAAAAACGATCACCGCTTCATGGCGACAAAGCGCAACAACCAATGGACCGAGGCTTTATCGCCTTGCTGTTTTGGACAAGCCTCACAGGATTAGCCCTGTTAGTCTGGCGCGACACAAGCGCGATGGCACTATTACTCGCCATCCATCTTGGTGTGGTCATGGCCTTGTTCCTCACCATGCCTTACGGCAAATTCGCTCATGGCTTTTACCGTTGCGCTGCGCTTCTTAAAAATTCGATTGAAAAGCGTATGCCCAATAAGGTCTCGGCAGGTTCTGAATGATCTAACGCTGTGACTATTTAATAAAAAACCCGCTGCATGCTTTCCCTCACGCAGCGGGTTTTTTACATCGGGTCATTTAAAAACCTGCTGTTTTAGAGCCAAACATTCGACGCAACCCTAGCCACTGCTGAGATAAAAACCCTCTTCCGTAGTCTCGGTTCCCGCCTTCGGGTTCTTGGTCATGAATCCCGGTTTTCGCATAGCCTGTTTTGTATTGGGCGGTACCAAACACAATATCCCAAATTGGAAAAAGCACAGCAAAGTTGTGGCCTCGCGCAGGTCCCGCAGTCGATTCGTTGTATTCGATCGAGTGGTGGTAGCGATGAAACTTTGGGCTGACTAGCAAGCGCTCGCCAATTTTTCCAAAAGACATTCGGATATTTGCGTGGGAGTAACTCTCCACCAGCTGCGTCAACACCACAATCAAAACGAACTGGCCTGGAGGCACCCCAATCAATTTAGCCACCACAACAAAGACTGCACTGCGCAGCAGGCTATCCAGCAAATGATTACGGTTGTCACTCCACATCGTCATTTGACGCTGACTATGGTGAACTGCGTGCAAACTCCAAAACCAGGCAAAACGATGCTGCGCACGATGATAAAAATAATCTACCAAATCAAAAATCAAAATGTAAATAATCAAACTGACCCAAGCGATATCCGTCACGCCAGGCCAAATTTGATCCACGTGGAAGGTTGAAATGCCATGCAGGCTAGCCTGACCGAATAAGAAGTCCCAGATAGGTTGAATCGAAAAAAACAACACTAGCCGAAACAAGCCCAGACGGTGAATGAGCGTATAAACAATATCGATTCTGATTTGCTGTTTATCAACTACCGGTTCCGCAGGTCGCCAGCGTTGGATGCTGCCAAACACAACCGCAATCAATATCACCTGCAAGACACCGATGAGCAACCACATCGAGCCATCGAAAGCATCTTCGATAAAAGCACTCAAGCCCAAATGAAAAAATATCGGCTGGACGATGGCTTCAAACAGCCATTGATGGGCGGAGTCAAACAGGTCTTCGGCAGTCTTGATCATCATTGCTTGAGCCCAGGTAATTTCGATAAAGATTGGTAGGAGGGATGCGTATCAAGCGTCGCAAAACAAAAGCCTTTTCCTTTCAAGCCTTGAATAAGTGGCTCACCGCTCCGAATGTTTCGCAGTGCTTGGTCAAGCAATAGCTTGTTAGGATACTTTTCACTAGAGAGCTCATCCCCTAAAAACCCTGCTGGAGACCAGCCAACATGGGTAAATCCGCACTCTTGCGCCGCTTTGAGCAAAGCTGGAGAAGTGCGACCTCCCGCCGCGCGAAAGAGTGGCAACATGCCTTGACCGGTCATCTCCCTGAAACGATCGACCGGACGCTTGAGCTCAAGACAATAATCCTGCGCTGTCCAGACTTGCGTTTTACCTTCGAGAGGCCCCGCACTCGCCCTCATCCTGAATGTGCCATCCGGCAAGTCAGCCCGCCAATAAACATGATCAAAGGTATGTGAAGCAAACTGATGTCCCTGCTCACTTAGCTTTTTCCACCACGGCGCCCAAACGTCGTCCAAACTCCCGCCGCCTGTGCGCGTGCGTTCGTTGGCCAAGAAAAAAGTCGCGCGCACTTGTTGACGCTGCAATACCTCTTCAACAAACGGCGCGATTTCCATGTGCCCGGTATCAAAGGTAAGATAAAGCGGCTTTTTACATACAGCGGCCGGAAAGACTGGCTCAAGGACCTCCGTCCTCGCGCCGGTATCAACGATAGAAAGCTCGACCTGATTGCCTTGCTCGCTTTCAGATTGCGTAGAAGCAAATGCCACGACCGTCAATAGAAATGACGCGCAACAAACCAGCAGTGAACGCTTAATCACGACTCGCATGATTCAACGTCCAAACGCCATGCGGTGATTTACCGACCGGAATTTGTCTGACGACCGCTTTTTTCTCAATATCGATCACTGCCAAACGACTTGCCCATCTGGCTGTCACCAAGAGCGTCTTGCCATCCGCCATCATCTCCATACAATCGGGGCCAGCCGGTGTCCGGTAGGTATCGACCACTTTCAACGTTTTC
Organism: Burkholderiaceae bacterium; assembly: GCA_044357955.1. Lineage (GTDB taxonomy): Bacteria > Pseudomonadota > Gammaproteobacteria > Burkholderiales > Burkholderiaceae_B > Zwartia. The sequence continues at coordinate 4,929 of JBIKOQ010000031.1, forward strand.
CAATCGATACGGCTGATCGTGTTTTCAGTGCGATTACTGACAAAAACATGTTGCTTGTCCCCCTGCGAGCGAAAGGCGTGCGCACCCTTGCCTGTCGGAATGCGCTGTTTGAGTACCGCTTTTCCATTCGATACATCGTAGGCCTCGACCTCGGCCGCCCCCGTCAAACCAATCAACAAGGTTTTATCGTCCGGAGTCAGATACAAATCGGCGGGAATCTTACCGACCTTGATCGTCCAGAGCCGCTTTTGAGTGGCGAGCTCAATCGCCGTTAACTCGTTGCTATCCTGCAAAGTGATGTAAGCAATTTTGCTTTTGCTATCGATCGCGATGTGACTCGGCGTTTTACCTGCTGCAATCCGCTTGACCAGATTGAGTTTGAACTCACCCGTCTTGTTTTCCCATGTATAAATATCGATGTGGTTGAGGCGGTTTGCCGCCGTCACAAACCACTTCATATCGGGCGAAAATCGTAAATGATAGGGATCCAAAATACCCGTCATCGTGTACTGAACCTGGGCCGTTTTAGGATCCATAAAGGTGATGGAGTCACCCTCGGCGTTTGCCACCATGATGGATTTTTCATCCGGAGTCAGGTAGAGATGATGGGGCTCCTTACCCACAGGAACGCGCTTGATCTCCGTCCACGTGACGGGATCAATCACGCTGACATTCGCGTTGAGCGAATTGAGTACCAAAATCGGTGCATTGGCATTGGCATTCGGCTTAGGATTCGCAAAAGCCGTCCATGAATGACCAAAAACTGTCGTCGTAGCAAGGGCGCCTACGATTAAACGCCGACGTAAAAAAGAAACATGATTCATGGGGGGCTAGCGCCTAAAAATAGGTGGAAAAACAGGCTGTATTCACAACCCGTATTTTCGCATACAGACCACTAAAACCCATCATCATTTCTATAAGGAACCCATTAAAAACAAAGCTATCCCGGCTGCTGTACTTTTGCCCCCGGATAAGGCATCCGCATTGTCAAGATCGAAGCAGATTCGGACTCGGTGCAAAACAAACTTTGCCGATCTGCGCCGCCGAACGCGATGTTCGTCACGGCGGAAGCTTTAGGACTCGACCAGACCGCGATCGGCTCGCCACGGGGATTGATGAGCCAGACATAACCCAGGCCAGGATTGGCCATCACCAAGTTTCCCACGGCATCCATCGCTAAACCATCCGGGCCGCTAGGGCCGTATGAGGTAAAAAACTGCCCGACTTTGGCAACGCCCCCGTCAGGCATCAGCGGCACTCGCCAAACACAATTTCCACGCGTAACCCCGACGTAGAGAACGCGCTCATCGAGCGACAAGACCAGACCATTCGGACTCGGCACATTGCTCAACAAAAGATCTAAGTGACCGGAGGGTCGCAAACGATAGACGCGGCCGGTCGGATCATGCATCCCCGTCTGACCTTGATCGGTAAAGTACAAATTGCCCTGGGCATCGAAAGTCAGGTCGTTGAGCCCTTTGAAGCCCTCCGTATTGCGGCGTGTCAAGTGCGGAGTCATCTGCCCGGTTTGGACATTGAGCCTCATCAACCCATTTTTATAATCCGTGATGAGCAACTCAGTCTCGGACAAGAACTTCATGCCATTCGGTTCGCCGTCGTATTCGACAATCTGTGTCCATGTTCCTTTCGCGTCAATACGAAACACCCGACCAAAAATAATATCTGTGACATAGAGATTACCCACGGCATCAAAAACCGGGCCCTCAAGGAATGAGTCCATCGCGACGCCTCCGCGATTGACATCTGCCCACTCAGAACGCACCCCTGTGCGTCGAAACTGCGCGGGCATCTCCGTAAACACTTCGGCCGTTTTGAACTCTGGATCGTTTTTAAAAAACATGGGTTTGACCTCTAGGACGATAAAATTTCGATATAACGCTTAATTCTGACAGCTTTCCAGAGGAAAACACTAAAATAGATGTCTTTAGGAGGCACTATGCGCGAGCTTGATCGTATCGACCTCAAAATTCTTGATGTTTTACAACGCGACGGTCGTATTTCCATGACGGATCTCGCCGAGCGCATCAATCTGTCCGCCACACCTTGCTCTGAACGTGTGCGTAGGCTCGAGCGCGAAGGTGTCATCATGGGCTATTACGCGCGGGTCAATCCAGCGGCCCTCGGCAAAAACCTACTCGTTTTCCTAGAAATCAAACTTTCGGCCAAGTCCGATGATGTGTTTGAAAAAGTAAAAAAAGAATTGAGCTACGTGCCCGAAGTGATGGAGTGTCACTTAGTTTCTGGAGATTTTGATTATCTGATCAAAGCTCGACTGCCTGAAATGAACAAATACCGACAGCTACTCGGCGAGATTCTTAAACGCCTGCCAGGCTCAGCCGAATCCCGCAGCTACGTCGTCATGGAAGAAATTAAGGAAACACTTTATTTGGCGGTTGATCGCTAGGCGCGCGTGACCTTAGGCTCGCTCCAGTGTGCGGACAAAATCCCACAACACTTCATTGTCGGAGGTAGCGACATTAAAGCGAAACCAGTTTGATCGACGATCGTTCGGATGAAAATAAGAACCTGGCGCCAGCCAAATGCCCCGCTCCAGCGCGCGTGTCGCAACATTTGCGCTTTGCTCGGCGTTGATGGGCAGCCGCGCCCAAAGAAATAATCCTGCGCTAGGCTGTTCGAAAATTTCCATACCTAGCGACTGCATTTTCTCAACCACATGTGTATGAGCAACACGTAACTTACCTTTTAAAAAATCGATATGGCGCGTGTAATGCCCTTCGCTCAACACATTTGACACGATCCGCTCCGTGACCTCCGATGACGTCAGGCCAACGGCCATCTTGGTCCGTGCAAGATCCGTCAATACTTCGGCATGGGCCGCGACATAACCAACACGCAACGTTGGCGTGATCGTTTTAGAAAAGCCAGAAATATAAATGACACGACTCAAACCCTCCATCGCGGCTAGGCATGGGGCCTCGGGTGGCGCAAGCTCTCGATAGATATCGTCCTCGATGATCCACAAGCCCTCCCGAGTCGCCATGTCCAATAAACGCTGGGCACTCGCGGTGGACAATGAAGACCCAGAAGGATTTTGCAACACCGTATTAATGAAAATCGCTTTAGGCTTGGATTCTTTCAATACACGCTCAAGCTGATCAACATCATGGCCTTCGGCTGTTCGTTCCACGCCAATCACCTTGAGCCCAGCCAACTGTAAAATCTGCAATAAATTGCAATAACACGGGTCTTCGACAATGACGGTATCGCCGGGTCGTAATAGCGTACGCACCACGAGATCCAAGGCCTGAGTCGCCCCCTGCGTCAACAAAATATTTGACGCTTCGGCTGGGACGGAAAACCGTCGCAACGAGGCTGCGACCTGTTCCCGCAACGAGGCCATGCCAAAAGGATGACCATAGCCCCCAAAGCGCGGCCCAGGGACTCGGCTGAGCGCACGCAAGGCTTGCTGCAAACCACTCTCATTAATCCACTCTCCGGGAATCCAGCCGCAACCCGCTTTGGTCGGCACAGAATGATCCGCAAACACATCGGATAAGAGCCAAGCGGCATTCAAACTAGGGGCCGACCATACCGGAGACAAGCTAGGCGAGATGACGCGCGCGTCAGCGACGCGATAGGCCGAGCCTCGACGCGCACTCAACCGACCCGTCGTCACAAGCCGCTGATAGGCCTCGGCAACGGTAAAGGCACTCAGGCCATGGGCTTGCGCCAGCGACCTGACAGAGGGCAGAGCATCACCCGCCCGTAATGTTCGACGCTCAATCGCCGTGTTGACCGCCTCCACAATCTGCGCGACAAGCGTGCGCGAAGACTGACGATCCAGCTTGATTGAAAGCGTGTTGGCCATGTTCATTATTCCGTTGCAAACCAGTACAGTTAGGCGCTCTTAAGCCCAGAATTCAATACAGTTTGCCATAAATCGCAGCAACTGTACTGGCAATTTGTCTTGCAGAACCGTTACATTGAGATATTCGCTTGTTAACTGGAGATTTCCATGAACACTATTACCGAAAACGTCAGCCTGTCCAAAGAAGTGGACATGGAAAATTTCTGGATGCCCTTTACTGCCAATAAGCAGTTCAAGGCAACCCCCCGTATTTTGAAAAGTGCCAAAGGCATGTATTTCACGACCATCGATGACAAGAAA
>JBIKOQ010000029.1:0-9503 GCA_044357955.1 Burkholderiaceae bacterium
CAACCTTCGGGTCGACTGGCGAGAACGACTTGGTGGTTCAGCATATAAGCGATATGTTCCATAAGATATAGGGTATGCACTAGGCATTATTAATGCCCATGGAGTAGTAACTTTATACCTTGAGAATGATCAATTCGTCGCAACTCGTTTCGAGAACATTAAACACCGTACTGGGAGCACCCAAATGGCTATAAAACTCACTGTTAATGGCACGCCGCACAGCATTGATGTGGATCCAAATACCCCTTTGTTATGGGCGATCCGCGAGCAGGTGGGTCTTACAGGCACAAAATATGGCTGCGGCGTCGCGCAATGCGGTGCCTGTACGGTCATGCTCGAGGGTCAAGCGATTCGCTCTTGCGTGATTCCCGTGAGTGCTGCTGCAGGTAAAAGCGTCCAGACGATCGAAGGACTTGCCAAAGACGGCAAGCTCACAAAACTCCAACAGGCCTGGATCGATCATCAGGTGCCTCAGTGTGGTTTCTGTCAGTCAGGCATGTTGATGGCCGCGACAGATTTGCTGGCTAAAAAGCCAAAGCCCACCGATGCTGACATCGATGCGGCGATTACGAATATTTGTCGTTGCGGAAGTTTCCAAGAAGTTCGCGCCGCGATTCACTCAGTTGCTAAAGCTTAAGGGGTCCTCACATGAATGCACGCGTCCCGAATCCTTCCCGCAGACACTTTATCGTCGGCACAACTGCCGTCAGTACCGGTCTGGCCTTGGGCTTGCAGTTTCCTTTTAACAGCCTAGCGCAGGCCGCAGGCGCCACACCTGAAATTGGTGTTTGGGTGGTGATCAAGCCCGATGAGAAAGTCATCGTGCGTGTGGTGCGCTCAGAGATGGGCCAAGGCACCATCACCGGTCTCGCACAAATGGTGGCTGAAGAACTTGAGTGCAATTGGAAAAATGTCACCATCGAGTATCCGACACCCGGCGAAAGTCTCAAGCGTAAAAATCCTTGGGGCTCGTTTTCAACAGGGGGTAGCCGTGGTATTCGCACCTCCGAACAATATGTGCGTCAAGGCGGAGCTGCGGCACGCATCATGCTGGTCCAAGCCGCTGCCGACGGTTGGAAAGTGCCAGTCGCCGAATGTCAGGTCGCCGAAGGCGTTATTACACACAAACCCACAGGCCGAACAACGACCTATGGCAAGGTTGCCGATGCCGCCTCCAAGATCGCGGTACCAAAAGAAATCCCGCTCAAGGATCCGAAAGACTGGAAACTGATCGGCAAGTCCGTGCCACGGATCGACACCTTCGAAGACAAGGTGACCGGCAAGCAGGTATACGGTATGGATTTGGTCCTGCCAGGCATGTTGGTCGCGACGATCAAGCAATCACCGGTTTTTGGTGGCAAGATCAAAAGCTTTGATGCCAGCAAAGTCATGGGTATGAAGGGCGTCAAAAAAGTCGTACAAGTCAGTGACGGCTCTGTCGCGGTTGTCGCGGATACCTTCTGGGTCGCCAAGACGGCGATGGATGCCTTGCCAATCGTCTGGGACGAGGGCCCAAATGCCAAGGTATCAAGCGCTTCTATTGCTGCGATGCTCAAAGAAGGTCTGACCGCTGAACAGGCATTTGTGGGTAATCAACGTGGCGACACCAAAGCCGCCATGGCCGGTGCTGCTAAAAAGATTGAGTCAACGTATTTTTATCCGTTCTTGAACCATGCACCCATGGAAGTCATGAATGCCACCGCCAAGTGGACACCAGAGCGCTGCGAAGCTTGGGTGCCCACTCAGGACGGTGAAGCCTCCTTGGCGGCGGTCATTGCGGCTTCGGGTTTGGCAGCTGATAAATGTGATGTCTACAAAATCAACTTAGGTGGTGGTTTTGGTCGTCGTGGTGCGTTCCAGGACTACACCACTCAGGCGGTCAATATCGCCAAGCAAATGCCAGGTGTGCCGATCAAGCTGATCTGGACGCGCGAAGAGGATATGACGCAAGGTCGTTACCACCCCGTCATGATGTGCAAACTGACGGGTGCGTTCGATGCCAACAAGAACTTGACGGGCATCCATATGCGTTTGTCGGGTCAATCTATTCTTGCGGCCGTGCGTCCCGCGATCGTTGAAAAGGACAAGGGTCGTGACGCGCTGGTCTTCCAGGGCGTCATGGATGGCGGAGAGCATGGAATCAGCTACGAATTTCCTAATCAGCTGATTGATCATGCGATGCGCAATACCCATGTGCCACCTGGTTTCTGGCGCGGTGTGAACGTGAACCAGAACGCAATTTTCATTGAATGTTTCATGGATGAGCTGGCCGAAGAGGCGGGCATGGATCCTGTCGAGTTCCGTCGCAAGTACATGGCGAAATATCCACGCAATCTGGTCGCACTCAACGCCGTGGCGGACGGGATTGGTTGGACCAAGCCTGCTCCCAAGGGTGTTCATCGCGGCATTGCCCAGATGATGTCATTTGGGAGCTATGTGGCCGCAGCGTGCGAATTGTCAGTCACGGATGGTAACAAGGTGAAGATCCATCGGATCGTGGCCTCCACGGATTGTGGTTATGCTGTGAATCCTGCTCAAATCGAGCGTCAGGTATCTGGCTCTTTTGTGTACGGATTGTCTGCACTGTTCGAAGAGGAGTGCACGATCAAAGACGGACGCGTCGAGCAAAAGAACTTCGATACGTTTGGTTCGATTCGTCTGGGGCAGATGCCTAAAGTCGAAACCATCATCATCCAAGGGGGTGGTAAGGCTTGGGGTGGGATCGGCGAGCCAACGATCGCGGTCGCCGCACCTGCTGTGCTAAACGCGATTTATCGCGCGACTGGCAAGCGTCTGCGTGATGTACCTTTGAAGAAAAGTGGTTTTGTCTTGGTATGAAGCTTGGAGTGATAAATTGGTGTTTGGCAGCATGTTTTGTGTTGGCGGCACCAGCGATCACTCTGGCTCAACAGGTCGATAGCAAAGTCACTGAAGGGGAGGTTATTGTTGACTCCCTGTCTGGCGCCCCCGGAGATCCTTCGCGGGGGCGTTTGATTGTCTTGAGTCGTCAGAGCGGTTTGTGTATCTTGTGTCATAGCGGACCTTTCCCCGAAGAACGTTTTCAGGGAAATCTGGCGCCTGATCTGGCAATGAGCGCGGCGAGACTTTCAGCCGAGCAGCTGCGGGCACGTATTGTTGACGCGAGTCGCTTTAATCCAAACACGATCATGCCACCGTATTTTCAAAAGAATCACGGTTCTCGGGTTGCGCCTCAGTTCGCGGACAAAACTATTTTGACCGCGCAGGAAATCGAGGACGTCGTGGCATTTTTAGTGAGCTTAAAACCATGAGCACAAGTCGTAGAAGCTTTATCGTAGCACTTGGGTCGGTGAGTATCGTTCCTTGGTTAAATGCCCAGGCGACGACGAGTGAGGCCGTTGAGACCATCAAAAAGATCGTGGGGCAAGCTGATCCTCGCGTGGGTCGAGTCACGTTAGAGATCGCGCCACTTGTCGAAAACGGTAATCTGGTGCCAATGACTGTCTCGGTGGAAAGCCCGATGACATCGACGGACTTCGTGAAAGCCATTCATATTATTTCTGAGAAAAATCCGCTGCCTAATATTGTCAGTTTTAATTTCGGTGCACGCGCGGGTCGTGCGCAAGTTAGTACACGGATTCGCTTATTGACATCGCAACGCCTCTGGGCGATCGCCGAAATGAATGATGGGTCGTTCTGGCAAGGCCATGCGGATACGGTGGTCACCCTTGCGGCCTGTACTGAGGATGTACTGGTATGAGCAAAACCTCCCGTACAGTCGTCTCCATGCCCAAGACTGCGACAAAGGGCGAAATCGTTCCGATTCGCGTGATTGTTCAGCACGATATGGAATCTGGTTTTAGGCACACCGAGCGCGGTGTACGCGTAGCGCGTGACATCATTCGCGATTTTGTATGCAGCTATGATGGTGTGGAGGTCTTTCGTGCTGAGTTGCATCCCGCGATGGGCGCGAATCCTACCTTTAGTTTTTTTACGAGGGCGACCCAAACCGGCACGCTCGAGTTCAAATGGACGGGTGACAACGGCTATGCCTCCAGTGTGACAAGTATGCTGACGGTGACATGATCTCGTGAGCGCATTTTCTTTTTGCACGCTCTCTTTATTGTTGGTCGTGCAAATCTCCTGGGCACAAACAGCGACTGCCTCAGAGGCGGCCCCAGACAAGCGACAATCGAGCTACGCATTGATGTCGCCTGAAACGCGTGCGATGCAGGATGACGAGACCCTCAACCCTGCGACATTCTGGGTCCTTGATGGACAGGCATTATGGAATGCGCCAGCAGGTCAGAAAAATGTGTCGTGTGCGCAATGCCATGGAGACGCCTCCTCCTCCATGAAAGGGGTGGCAGCGAGCTTTCCTAAAATTGTTCATCAGCTATTGAGTCTCGAAGGCCAGATCAATATGTGCCGCGAGACCAAACAGCAAGCTGTGCCACTCGCGATGGAGAGCAAGCCCTTATTGTCTTTGGCGACATTCATCGGCCACGCTTCCAAAGGCATGCCCATCACGGTGTCGCGTTCGCCGCTCAACGCACAAGACCTCGACGCCGGACAACGACTCTATGAGCAACGGATCGGACAGCTCAACTTGTCCTGCGCCCAATGTCATTCGGAGCGTGCAGGGCTCAAGCTTGGCGGCAATTTGATCCCCGAGGCGCATCCTACTGGGTATCCGATTTACCGGCTTGAATGGCAAACCGTGGGTTCATTGCAACGTCGTCTACGCAACTGTATGACAGGTGTCCGCGCCGAGCCTTATGCCTTGGGTTCTAAGGAGCTCACTCAGCTCGAGCTGTTTCTGATGTGGCGTGCCCGTGGCATGCCGCTCGAGACGCCAGGCGTGAGACCCTAAGCCCTCACTAGACCTCTCTAGCCCCCAGAGAGACTCAGATGGTCTTCTGCCAGTCCAGTGCCATACAAATGGACGGTGCAGTTCACCAATTCGGCGCGGTGAGGCGCCTCGGTGCTGAGGACCGTGAGGGCGGTATTGCCGATACGCTCAGGGATCGTATGCTCGCCGAGTGCAATATTATTTTCAAGTAAAGCGCGAATCACCAGACCGTGACTGACGACAATCAGCGGACCCTCTAGAGACGCTCTCAGTGTTGCGGCATACGTGAGGGCCTCGGCGACGCGCTGATGAAAGGTTTCCATCGATTCGCCGTTGGGAGGTGCCTCGATCATTTCCATGGCGTTAAAACTCAAGGTGTCGTAGGGGCGCCCTCTCAAGTCTCCGAAGTTGCGCTCCCAAAGCAGTGAGGTACTGATCGGGGTGAGTCCGGTGCTGTTTCCAATGGCCTGTGCGGTTTGCCAGGCACGTGGCATATCGCTTGCGAGAATGGCCGCAGGCTTGAGCGCGCGAATGCGTTGGGCGACGCGTTCGGCTTGTGCGTGCCCTCGGGGGGCGAGCGGTGTATCCGCAGGCTGAATGGTGCGTGTTGCGTTGAGCAGCGTTTCGCCGTGGCGAATCAAAATAATCGACATGGTGCTCCCTTTGAGCCGGTCTTGTTGTGTTTTAAGGCGTGAACATACCGATAAAAATGGCCGGATCGACCCGCGCATCATTGAGGCTGACATTCCAGTGAAGATGCGCGCCCGTGACGCGTCCTGTCGCACCGACCTGCCCTAGGACTTGACCGCGGGCGATGGGCTCACCGGGTTTGACCTCGATGACCGACAGGTGACAGAACATGCTGATCATCCCCTGACCGTGATCGATGAAAACGGTTTTACCGTTGAAAAAATAATCTCCGACCAAAATGACACGACCTGCAGCCGGGGCCTGAACGGGGGTACCTGTCGGGACGGCGAAATCGAGCCCAGAATGGGGGGCTCGTGGCTGATCATTAAAAAATCGTTTAAGACCAAAGGGACTCGATAGAGGTCCTTTAACAGGACGATCCAGCAGCAGATTACTCGGTAATTGCGCGCTGAATTGCTGGTAGGCGTCGTCTTGCAGTTTTTTCTCTCGCTCAAATCTCGCCAGGTCCTCTGGACTGAGGTCAACATGCTTATTCGTTTTGAGTGTGATGCGTTGTTCGCGATATTTTTTGTCACGGATCGCAAAGGTCTGGGTGGTTTTTTTTCCGCCGAGCGTGACCTCGAGCACTTGCGGCTCAAGAGCCGCTGTGAGCGGAATGCCCACAATCGCGACCCATTGACCTGCATCTGTTTGGGTCACTAGCACTGGTTTGTTTTGATAACGCGCGGTAGGGGCTTTGTCCAGTCTTTTAGGCGTTGCGGCAATGTCAATGACCGCAACCCCACCCGGTACGGGCTGATGCAGGCTCTTGAGTTGGACAGTCGTATAGGGAGTTGCGTTCGTGGGTGCTGAAAAGATCAACGCAACGCATGCAATCAGTGCGAAAAAAAGATGCCTCGCGTCATATTGAGCGATGTGAGAGAGATTCAAAACCCAAACTTCCAGAGATACTCGGTCGGATTGTCTGGGCAGGAGCCAAACTGACAGACCATAAGCGCGCTGATGAGGTTGGCTAGGGTAATAAGTAAAAAGAGACCCATCAAGAGCATCGCAATACGCGCATTTGCCTGAGGACGATTGGAGAGTTGAACACGAGGTGTCGAGAGTTGATTTCTATCGATGCAGAGCATGACGGTGCAAAACACCAGCATCATGACAAAAGAGACAAAAGCCCAGGTATAAAAGTGCAAGCCAAAGAGCGTTGAGCCGTAGCCCGTGTCACCCGGCTCGATATGCAACAAGACCTGACGCACGGAGGCCATCGCCCCTCCAAGCGCGGAGGCAAGGACGATGGCATAGTGCACGGCGGAGGGGCCAAAGCGAACGTTGAGCATCAGGCCAATACCGGCCAACGTGAGGGCGATGCGCTGCAGTTGGCAGAGCGGACAGGGCAGTTCGTTAAAAACGATCTGCCAATAAAACGCCATCAGGAGCGAGGTGCAAACGCCTAGCAAAGCCAGGGCGTTGAACCAGAACGAGATCCCTTGGCCGTTTGCACCGTGTGTGCGACTCGAATAGTCCATGACCGACCTCAGAAAGAAAGATTGAGTTTGTCTGTCATGTGGTACTGCAACCACACCAGAAAGATGATAAAAGTCACACCCCAGCCAATGATGGCAGGTATTCTCTCGCCGCGTATCGTGAGGACGATTGCGACGAGTGCGGTTAAAAAAGGCAGCATCATGATCATGGGTGTCGCATCCTAGAAGGGCTGTGCGTAAAGCAAGCGAGACAAGCAAAACAAGCTTAACACTGTGTGGCTCCTTGCAAGATGACGATGCGCAGATCGGTCAAACAGCCAACTGCGCTTCAAAAGGTTGACCGACGCGTATCATTTGCCCTGCACCTGTCAAAACAATGCCATTCATACCGAAACAGATCGCATCGTGCATCTGAGATAAGCGACGGTAGGCGGCAAGCATATCCATGACCTCGGGTGAGCTGGTCGCGGTATAGGGATCGATATTGGGGATGGGGCAACGGCCACAGGGTTTGACCAGTTTGAGTTCGATCAGTCCGCTCGCAGTATGGAGCATCATGTTGGCAAGCTCGTCCTCAGCGTGCGCGTCTAGACCTTCGAGTACGAGATTGGGCCGAAAGCGCAACATATCGACGGGGTCATGCCCATATTCCGCAAGTCGCTCATTCAATATCTCCAAGGCGCGTTGTGTCACAACCAGAAGCGCAAAGCCATCGCTAAACATGTTGTGCGCCACAATATCACCGGTCCATTCTCTCTGAGAGATCCGGCTAGAGGTTGGAGAGAACCGAATCAAGCGATATTGTTTGCCAGGCACCGATAAAAAAGCATCGAGCCAAGCCGCGACTTCGTCCCCCATATCGTTGCCTATCAGGGAGTCGCGCCAAACGGTGACTTGTCTGGAGCTGCCAGCAGTACTGAGTGGGATCCTGATCTCTGCATGCTCAGGGGCGCTCAGGTATAAGGCATCTGCAGTGAGTCTGGGGGTGATCCATACCATGTGCGGAATCTGACGCTGAGTCAGAAACTGACCGTCCTGGTCGACAATCATCCACTCACGGTCATAGGAAAGCCCTGTGTTGTATAGGATAGCCTCCGAGACTTCGATACCCGCACAAGACTTCACTGGGTATATATACATCTGGCTGATGACGCCAGTACAGTCTGCCATGCTGGTCTTCCTGCTTATCTGTGGTCGTTGTATTCTAAAATGAACTTCTTACTTCTGTCAGGATTTCGTTATGCCTTCTTTTGATGTGGTTTCTGAGGTTGATAAACATGAATTGACCAATGCCGTGGATCAAGCCAATCGCGAGCTATCGACCCGTTTTGATTTCAAGGGTACGGACGCTAAATTTGAGCTTGAGGGATTTGTCGTGACCCAGGTTGCCTCGAGCGCCTTTCAGCTCAAGCAGATGCTGGATATTTTGCGCAGTCGCCTGAGCGCACGCGGAATCGATGTTCGCTCGATGGATATCGCGGACCCCCTAGAAAACTTGGGAGGCGCACGTCAAAAAATTACGATCAAGCAGGGTATCGAGCAGCCGATCTCTAAAAAACTGATTGCGGCGATGAAAGAGGCCAAACTCAAAGTCGAGTCGCAAATCACAGGTGAAAAATTACGCGTGACAGGTAAAAAACGCGACGACCTCCAGGAGGCCATCGCGTTGCTGAAAAAAGCGGATGTCCCCCTGCCGCTTCAGTTCAATAATTTCCGGGATTAACGTCCACCCGTTTTGGCATCACCAAACAGGGTGGTCAAACCCCGAGGCTGTGAACGCCAGTATTGCTTAGGTGCCTGAATCGAGGCACCCAATTCGGCTGCAGCATGCCAAGGCCAGCGCGGGTCATACAACATACCGCGTGCCAGTGCGACCATATCGGCTTGGCCGGTGGCGATGATTTCCTCGGCCTCTTTGGCCTCGGTGATCAGCCCCACTGTCATCGTGGGTAGCCCCGTTCCTTTTTTGATGGTGGTCGCCAGAGGCACCTGATATTTTGGACCTAAAGGGATTTTTTGCTGGTGGGAAACCCCGCCGCTCGACACATCGATAAAGTCGCAGCCGCGCGCTTTCAATATATTGCAAAACTCAACGCTTTCCTCCGGTGTCCAGCCACCCTCGACCCAATCCGTCGCCGAAATGCGGATCCCCAGACTGGTAGTTTTAGGGGTGATCGCACGGACTGCGTCGAAGACCTCGAGCGGAAAGCGCATGCGGTTGGCCAGCGAGCCACCGTACTCGTCCGTACGCTGGTTAGCGATCGGAGATAAAAACTGGTGCAAGAGATAACCGTGCGCGCCATGCAATTCGATGCCGTCAAAACCGATACGCAGGGCGCGTTTGGCAGCGTCAACAAAGGCCTCGCGAATACGGGCTAGGCCCGCCTGATCGAGGGCCAGCGGGGGTGTTTCCGTTGGCAGTTGTGGGAGGGCAGAGGGGCCGACCGATTGCCAGCCTCCGTCTTTGAGCGAAATCAGTTGGCCACCTTCCCAGGGGCGGGCGCTTGAGCCCTTGCGACCCGCGTGCGCCAGCTGAATCA
>JBIKOQ010000358.1:0-2842 GCA_044357955.1 Burkholderiaceae bacterium
TTTAATGACAAGAGTCTGAAGTCAAACTCCGTCAAAGCTCGACGAGTGTAGCGTGACTGAGAAATGTCATAAACATGGTAGCACTCAATTGAGGGTAAATACCTAGGGACTAACACATTTTGACTAGGCAGTTGGAGAGTCTGTAAAGTGTGGTGTTCTTGCATCCATAAACATCTGGAATCGCTTTTATGTCAGCACCCTTTGCCGTCTTTGTCACCGCCATTGGCGGCCCCGATGTTCTCAAGGCTCAGCCCATTTCCATGCCCATTCCTGGTGCAGACGAAGTCGTGATCGAACAAACCGCGGTCGCCGTCAACTTTGTCGACATCTATCTGCGCGCCGGACAACCGCACTCCCACAACCCAACGCCACCCTTTATTCCTGGCGTCAGTGGTATTGGCCGTATCAAAGAGATCGGCAGCCAGGTCCGCGACCTCAAGGTCGGTGATAAAGCGACCTATACCAATGCCGGTGTCGGGAGTTATTGCACCCATGTGGCGCTTCCCGCAGAACGCGTCATTCCAGTGCCCGAGTCTCTGGATGATATCCGAGTCGCTGCAGGGTTGGTGCGTACACTGACCTCGCAATATCTCCTCAAAAAAATGCGTGTGTTGACACCTGGCACCCGCGTCTTGGTGCATGCCGCCGCCGGTGGAGTGGGTCAAATCCTCGTCCAGTGGGCCAAGCGTCTGGGGCTGATTGTGATCGCGACTGCCGGTAGCGATGCCAAAATCAAGACCGCACTTGCACTTGGTTCGGATTTTGCGATCAACTATCGCACCCATGACTTCGTCGCAGAAGTCAACCGTATCACTGCTGGTAAAGGTGTGAGCGTGGTATTTGACTCTGTCGGCAAGGATACTTTCGATGGATCGGTCAAATGCCTCGAGTCCAGAGGACTCGTGGTGAACTACGGCACAGCTTCAGGCCAGGTCGAGGGGGTTAAATTGCAAGACCTGCACAGCAAGTCGCTCTGGGTGTGCCGTCCGACGTTAAAAACCTATGTCGCTGACCGCGCCGAGATGCTTGAAATGAGCAAAGAAGCATTTGAAATATTAGGCGATCCAACCGTGCGTCTAGACATAGAAATAGTATTGCCTTTGAGTCAGGCGAGCCAAGCGCATCGCCTGCTTGAGGGACGCACGACCCAAGGTGCGATTGTCTTGATTCCTGACGAACTTTTTACTAAAAAGTAATTCATTGCAGCATCCGGGGATGTTCTTCCTAGCCCTTCCTGATCATTTTTCATCACAATCTGGAGATTTACATGCGTGTCATCAAATCAGTCTTAGCAGGCGCTCTGGCCCTGTCGGTTTTCAGCCCAATGGCCATGGCGCAATATCCCGAAAAACCTATTCGCATGGTGGTGGGCTATGCACCTGGCGGCGCGGCTGACAAGCTGATACGTCCGATCACGGATCAATTGACGAAAATGCTCAAGCAGCCTTTTATCATTGAGTACAAGCCAGGCGCAGGCGCCTCGGTCGCGGCTGACTTTACCTCCAAAGCGGCTCCCGATGGCTATACCTTGCACATCACAGACTCCGGTCCGATGACGATTTTGCCGAACATGAAAAAGATGGGCTATGACCCCATTAAGGACTTCACCCCTATTTCTATGATTGGTGAAGGTGGTGTGGTCGCGGTTGTTTTACCGAACTCCCCCGCCAAAGACATCAAATCACTCGTTGCTCTGGCGAAAAAAGATCCTGCGAAATGGAGCTATGGCACCTCAGGTGTGGGTGGTGTGGGCCACTTGGCCGGTGAACAATTCAAAGCTGCAGCCAAGCTTGATATTTCACACATCCCCTACAAAGGTGGCAATCCTGCGATGACCGAATTGCTAGGCGGTCATGTGCCCTTCCTGTTTTCCTCACTCGGTGCTGCGGCCTCGCAAATCCAGTCCGGAAAAATTGTCGCCTTGGCTGATACCGCTAGCAAGCGCAGCTCAATGTTTCCTAACGTTCCCACCATGGCAGAGTCCGGTTTTCCCGGTTTTGATGCCACTATCTGGTTTGGCATCGTAGGCCCTGCAGGTCTGCCAAAGAATGTGATGGATACGCTTGTGCCCGCTATCAGCAAGATCATGAAGGATCCGGCTGTCATTGCCGCTATCAAGCGAGAAGGTTATGAACCGATGGACTTTACGCCTCAGCAGTCTGCAGACCGCATCAAATCTGACTATGCCAAGTGGGGCAAGACCGTCAAGGATGCAAACATCAAGGCTGAATAATCCAACCTTGAAAAATACGTCTTAATGCACCGGTTATTTGGTGCTGTATAGAAAGGGGCCACTTACACGTGGCCCCTTTCACTTTTCTACTGGGGAACAACCCCGGCGTCCTTAGCGACCTTGCTCCAGCGCGTCTGCTCCTGACTAATATATTGGCCGAATTGTTGCGGTGTCCATTGGGTCGGCACCGCACTGAACTGTGCAAAGCGATCAACCACCTCTTTAGACTTCAAGGCCTTGTTGATCGCCGCATTCATTTTTACGACGATGTCTTTAGGCGTACCAGCCGGCACCACGATGCCTTGCCACGAACTGACATCGTAGCCCGCAAAACCCAACTCAATCACCGTGGGCACCTGAGGAGCCACAGCAGAACGATCCGCCGTGGTAATCGCTAAAGCTTTGACTTTGCCAGAAGCGACTTGCGGATGGATACTCGAAAACGGATCAAACAATACTTGAATCTGCCCACCTAATAAATCGGTAATCGCGGGCGCGCTTCCCTTGTAGGGAATATGGTTCATTTTGATGCCAGCCAAACCCGAAAAATACTCCACCGCTAAATGGATGGAGCTTCCGGCCGTGCCGTAGTTCAATTTCCCAGGATTC
>JBIKOQ010000359.1:0-2836 GCA_044357955.1 Burkholderiaceae bacterium
AGCATGCGGGCGTCGAAATGTCGGTATTCCCAGTTGTCCCACCAATATGCTTGACCGAGCGTACGCAAAACAAAGGCCAATCCAAAAAACCAGAGGATGAAATCAGTCGCTCGATACAGTGCCTGCGCACCGAGGGTGTCAGCGGGAAGTTTGGGCTGCGCGCGGGCAAGCCACAGGCTCCAAAATATGGCAATGACCCAAGCGGCACCCGCAGCTTTGGTTGACGCGGGTAAAAGCACTAGCAGGAGTAGCCATAGGTACCAGACTAGCTGCTGGGTGCGCGGTTGAGGCATGAGTGTGGGCGATGAAGACAGCAAGACTAACTTAGTAAAAGTTTAACATAGATCGACTGTTTCTTATTGACGACTCCTGCTCATCGCCCCACAAAAACCGCCGCCCTTTTTTCCAGAAACGCTTTCTGCGCTTCTTTGGCATCCTCGGTTTTCGCAATGGCTGCGGTCATGTCCTGCTCGTAGCGGTAGCCGTCCCGCAGGCTCATGTCTTCGATGGCATTGAGCGTTTGCTTGGCCAAGCCAATCGAAAGCGGGCTCTTGTTGGCGATGGTTTGGGCAAGCTCAAGCGCAGCAGGCATCAGTCCCTCAGGGGTTGTCACTTGCAGCACCACGCCCAAGCGGTAAAGCTCGTCGGCAGGAACTCGGTAGCCAGTGAACATCATTTTGCGCAACATGGTGTGGGGAAACAAGCGCGCTGCATGGCTGCCACCCCCTAGAAGGCCAACGTCGATCTCAGGGAGTGCCAGGCAGCCTTTTTCTGAGGTGATGATCAGGTCGGCCGAGGCGGCAATTGCTAAGCCTGCACCGAGGGCGGGGCCGTTGAGGGCCACGATGACGGGCTTGGTGCACTCGCGGATCGCATGAAAGCATTCTCTCGTTCGACGGGAATGGGCGGGGAGGTCGCCGGGTCCCTTGATGACTGAAGCACGGCCTTTGAGGTCGGCGCCCGCGCAAAATATTTTGCCTTCGCCTGTCAGGACGACTGAGCGCACTTCGGGTGTCTCGGAGATGATGTCGAGCGCCGCGGTGAGCTCGTCGCTAAGTGTCTTGGAGAGGGCATTGACGGGAGCGTTGTTGAGACTCAGCACGGCGACGTGGTCGACAAGGCTGCAGGTGAGCTGCGTCATCTGGGGCAGAAAGCTGTTAGACATGGTTTGAGTATCTCCGGTTTTTATAGGGTGATTTGTCTGGATAGTCTAAGCATAACAACTTAGCTCCCAGATTTTTATACGTGTTTGATGATGCATAATTGGCAAATGCAAACGAAAGTTCTCTTAATGGGCGGCAACGGCCAGGTTGGTCATGTCCTGAAATCATCTCTCCAGTCGCTAGGCGAGGTGGTTATATGTACACGCGCCGAGTTGGACTTAAGTGTGGTGGGTAGCCGTATTGATGCTGGCGCAGACTGCCCAATCTCGGCCCTCGTGTCGCGCGTCAAACCAAGCATCATCGTTAACGCGACTGCCTACACCGCTGTTGATCGCGCTGAAACCGAAACTCACCTTGCGCACACGATTAATGCCGTCGCCCCAGGTCTGTTGGCTAAGGCCGCGCAGGCGGTCGGTGCGTGCATGGTGCATTACTCCACGGACTATGTGTATGCTGGGACTAAAAAATCACGCTATGTCGAGACGGACGAGACGCAGCCGTTGTCGGCCTATGGTCGCAGCAAGCTTGCGGGTGAGCGCGCAGTTGCTGAGGCGTGTCCGAGGCATTTGATCTTTAGAACCAGTTGGGTCGTTGGCGCGCACGGAGGAAACTTTTTAAAAACGATGCTCAAGCTTGCGCAAGAGCGCGACGCACTGAGAGTGGTGGCCGATCAGGTTGGCGCACCAACCTCGGCGGAGTTGATTGCAGAGACGACGGCGCAGATTTTGAGTCAGATGGCCGGACAGCCGGCAGACGATCCGCGCTGGGGTCTCTATCACCTGACTGCGGGCGGCGCGACGAACTGGCATGCCTATGCAAGCTATGTGATTGCCCGGGCCCGTAATGCGGGCTGGCCAATCAAAGTCGCGGATGAGGCGATTGCTGCGATTAGTACAGAGGACTACCCTGTCGCTGCAACGCGACCGATGAATTCTTGTCTGGATACGAGCAAGATCCGTCAGGCATTTGGGGTGAGTCTGCCTGATTGGCGAGTGGGGGTGGATAAGGTGTTGGAAGAGCTCAAGCAGGCTCGTTCATTGAGATGACCACCTGAGATGACCACTAAAATTCTCATCGTTCGCACTTCCTCGCTTGGCGATTTGATCCACATGTTGCCAGCGATCTCTGACATCGCGCATCATGTGCCGGACGCGCAGATCGACTGGTTGGTGGAGGATAGTTTTGCGCAGATTCCTGCCTGGCATCCCGCTGTGCACGAAGTGATTCGTGTTTCGCATCGTCGTTGGCGCAAGGCCTGGTGGTCGGCTGAGGTGCGGGCTGAGCGTCATGCGCTTGAGCTCGATCTGCGCGCACGCCGCTACGATATTGTGCTGGATATGCAAGCGTTGTTGAAATCTGTCTGGTTCACGCGCATGGCGTCTGGTACCAAGCATGGACTTGGTTTTACCTCTGCGCGCGAACCGCTGGCTGCGTTGTTTTATGACGTGCGTCATCGTGTGAAATTCTGGCAGCCTGCGGTGACGCGTCAGCGTGAGCTCGCGGCTGCGACGTTTGGTTACAACTACGAGGGCGCGCCTGATTTTGGTTTGCAGGCTTTTGAAGAAGAAGCGCGCGTATTACGGTCGCACGAGGATGCCTATGCGGTGATCATGCCTTCGGCGAGTCGTGACGACAAGCTCTGGCCGGTCGAAGACTGGCACGCAGTGTTTGAT
>JBIKOQ010000360.1:0-2824 GCA_044357955.1 Burkholderiaceae bacterium
CGTTGCACTGCGCATGACACCCCAGAGCAATCAGCTCAAAGAAGCCTCGCTGAAGCCGCATCTCGAAGGCATTCCGAACGCGTGGCAACACTGTCTGGCAGCTCCGTCTGTTCGCACCGCGCTTGAGAGCCTTTCGACCATGCTGCAGACTCGCCTCGCGCAAGGTGCCGTCATTTATCCCTCACGCCCCTTTCGCGCGCTCGACTCCCTACAACCCAGCACTGTCAAAGTGGTGATTTTGGGTCAAGATCCCTATCACGGTCCCGGACAAGCGCAAGGACTCGCCTTTTCTGTCCCGGATGGCTTTAAACGTCCGCCGAGCTTGCGTAATATTTTGCAAGAAATTGAGCGCGAGTATCCGACCGACCATTCCGCGCTTGTATTGACGTCCAACCTTCTTAAAAACGATTTGTCACGTTGGGTAGATCAGGGCGTTCTGCTCCTTAATACCTGTCTAACTGTCGAGGACGGTCAACCCGCCTCACATGCCCGGTCGGGTTGGGAAACGGTGACAGACGCACTGATGACTGAGGTGGCTCGCGATCCTTCGCCCAAGGTATTTATGCTCTGGGGCGCGCATGCCCAAGCCAAACACCCACTCATTGCCAGTCAGGGCGAGCATCTGATTTTGATGGCCAATCATCCTTCGCCACTCTCAGCACACAGACCCCCTGTTCCTTTTGTCGGCTGCAATCATTTCCACTTGGCAAATGAATGGTTAATCCAACACAAGTGCCAAGTAATTGACTGGAAAGCTTAATTTTTCACTCAAAGGGTATACCCGAATCAAAAAATAGGTTAGTATTCGGGCTCTGCATAAAGTATGCATAGGTCTGAAAACAGGCAAACAACCCAGTTTTCGGCTTCACATCATCGATTTCTGACCTCCTTTCCTTTCGTGGGCAGCTAGCGTGATCCAGATAGATGGATCTACAGCCCAGACGTTCGGTTGATTCGGTCGGCACGATGCTCGATTCAACCGACGACCGCCGGTTTACCAATTCTCCGGGCTGCGTCATATGGCCACTATCTGGCCAAAAGGAAAGTCATGTCCTTCGATTCGTTGGGGCTCGTCCCCGCTTTGTTGTCTTCCATTGAACGTACCGGCTTCACCACCCCGACACCCGTCCAGATGTCTGCGATTCCAGCAGCCTTGGCCGGTGCCGACTTGATGGTGTCCGCCCAGACAGGCAGCGGTAAGACCGCGGCCTTTATGCTTCCCGCACTGAACAAAATCGCCCACAAGCCTTCCAACAAAGGCCGTGGCGTCCAAGTGTTGGTGCTCACACCCACGCGCGAACTCGCCATGCAGGTCAGCGAAGCGACCGAAATGTACGGTAGCAACCTAGACGATCTGCGTGTCGCGACCGTTGTCGGCGGCATGCCTTACGGCGCCCAACTCAAAGCACTCTCACGTCGCGTTGACGTGTTGGTGGCCACACCCGGCCGCCTCCTGGATCACTTGCAAGCTCGTCGTGTCGATTTGTCGACCGTGCACACCTTGGTGCTCGACGAAGCCGACCGCATGCTCGACATGGGCTTCATCGACGACATCAACACCATTGTTGACCGTTGCCCCGAGTCACGCCAGACCTTGCTGTTCTCAGCCACACTCGACGGCACAGTGGCCAAGCTCGCCGCACGCATGATGCGCGACCCACAGCGTATCGAAATGACCTCACCGTCAGATCGTCACGCCAACATCACACAAACGCTGCTATATGCCGATGACGCTGGTCACAAGCTACGCCTGCTTGATCATCTCTTACGTGACGTTTCGATGGACCAAGCCATTATTTTCACCGCCACCAAGCGTGGCGCGGACGATCTGGCCGAACACCTTGCTGACAGCGGTTTTTCAGTGATGGCCTTGCATGGTGACATGAATCAGCGTCAGCGTTCACGTACTCTGTCCGAAGTTCAGGACGGTCGTGTCCGCGTCCTGGTCGCCACCGACGTTGCCGCTCGCGGCATCGACGTTCAGGCGATCAGCCACGCCATTAACTACGATTTACCGATGCAGCCTGAAGACTACGTTCACCGCATTGGTCGGACTGGTCGTGCCGGACGCGATGGCGCAGCCTTTACCTTAGCCGTACACAGCGAGCGTCATAAAATCCGCCGCATCGAACATTTCATCGGCAACACCATTCCTCCCGGCGTGATCGCTGGCCTCGAGCCGCAACGCACTCCGAGCGCTCGCCCCGAAGGCGCGTCGCGCGGTGCGGGCGGGAAAAAGCCAAACCGTTGGAGCAACGACCGCAGTGGTGATCGTTTTGGCAGCAGCAACGACCGTTACTCCGCTGGTCGTAGCGAACCGCGTACATTTGCCCCACGTGGCGATGCGCCGAGCGGTGCACCGCGCTCAGACCGACCCTACGCGGATCGCGGTGAAAAATCTTTTGCACCCCGCGGTGACAGACCTTTTGCACCACGTGGCGACAAGCCCGCCTACGCACCTCGCGGTGACAAGCCTTTTGGTGATCGCGAGCGTACGTTTGCACCACGCGGTGACAAACCCGCTTATGCACCTCGCGGTGATCGTAGCGATCGTCCCCAAGGTGCGCGTAGCGACAATCCTTTCGCCAGCCCACGCGGCGAAGGACGTCCTTTCGAGCACCGTAGCGATCGCGCCCCTTCAGACCGTCCAGCCTATGCAGGCAAGCCAGCAGCACGTCCAGGACGTGAGTTCGCTCCTCGCTCCGCCGCACCAAGCGGCAAGACTTTCGCCCCACGCGGTGATGGTCCTGCTCGCGCACCAGGCGCAGCTCGTCCTGGCGCTCCTCGTGCTGCGGCAGGCGCACGTCGTGGCTTTAACTTTGAC
>JBIKOQ010000361.1:0-2822 GCA_044357955.1 Burkholderiaceae bacterium
GCTCGCATAGATACATTCTCGCGAGTGGACCTGTTTCAAGTGAAAAGGGCTGTGAGAGGTCATGTTGTAGCAATGCTGCTTTTCTTTCGGAGGGTGAGCCCGTCAAGGTGACGGATTCCATACCAAGGCCTGCCGTGCGACGAATGACCCCAAAGCCAGGTGCAACGGCAGCGGGCACCATTGCTAGACGTAGGATGCTGTGTCGCGCTGTCAGCGTGGTCCACGCACGCCACATCGCTTCTTGATGAATCTTTCCATGTAGCGTCAATATAATCTGGACATGATAGGGGTCACGGGCAGCGGGCTCAAGCGCCGAGCTTTCATAAGCAAGTCCCTGCTGGAGCGCCGTTAACGGAATAATGTCTTCGACATCGGGATACAAATTCAACAACGTATCGAGTTGCTGCTGATCAAGACGCGGATTAAATGCTTTATCCAACGGGATGCTTGTAAAGTCTGAAGGCGTATGACATATCCTCAAAGGATTTGTCAAAGATTGTGCGGTGATGAGCTCAAGCATGGTCTCAAATCGTTTGGCGAATTGAGTCATGACTTTCTCGCTATGCAAGAGCGTTGAATAGCTCACGCCAAAGACAAACGCCCCTTCGTGATTGATCATGGCATTGATTTCGAGCGCGTACAGTCGTGGGCGATCCGATGAATCTCCTGAACTCGTTAAACCATTTTCGGCGAGGCTCCATTCGCCGGCTTGAATCGTTGATTGTTCAAATCGACCTAGATAATTGAATAAGACTTGTGGCGGACATGCAGCAGCTTGCTTAAGACTGCTTTCTGCGTCCAAGTGACGCAATATTCCATAGCCCATGCCTTTATCAGGCAGTGCACGCAAGCTTTCTTTGACGCGCTGAATCGCGCGGCCCATTGAATCGGGCGTCAAGGGTGTTGAAAGATCGGCAACCTTTAAGCGCAAGGGAAAGGACGTCGTAAACCAACCCACTGTTTTTGAAACATCTTGGTCACTTTCGCGGCCGTGACCTTCGAGCATGATGACAGGATCACCTAAATCATTTTCAAATTCCTCCCAGGACCATTGAGAGAGTGTCAGGCCTAATGCCGCCAGTAACACATCATTGATGCCACCAAAATAAATATCAGGGACGCGTAAAAGTTGTGTTGTGATTTCCCGTGTCAATTTCCCTGAAACATGTGCGGCATGTTCTAAGGTGTCTGTCTTGTCTGTCATAAAAGTCGTTGGCAACGGCTGGATATGTTGAACCTGTGATAGCCAAAGAGGTTCTTCGCGACGACGCTGACCCGTCAAGCCTTGCTGAGAAATAAAATGACACCATGCGACAAAGGACATGGTCTTAGGGGCTGCGCCTTGTGTTTGCGCGGATAAAAGATCATTGAGATCTTCGATCAAAATCCTCCAAGAGACGCCATCGATCGAATAATGATGAATGGTCAACACCAGCATCGGGGGATGCGCCTGTCGGCATACCCAAAGTGCAGACACCATTTGGCCATGCTCGGGTGAGAGCGTCATGCTTAAGTCATGGATGGCCTCAGTCAGCGCACGTTCAGCGTGCTGGTCCTCAAGGTGGGTCAGATCAAGAAGCTTGAAGGATGGTTTTTGGTTTGACCAGGGGTCAATCAAGAATTCTAATTTTTCTTCATGTTGAACGGTTCGCATGCGCAGTGCGGCATGACGCGCCATCAGCGTTTGAAGATAGACCCCAACCTGTTCAAAGCTGACCGCAGGCGGTGCGATTAAACAAGCGGTTTGATTAAAGCGCTTCAGCGAACCACCCGCATCGATAAAATCATGATAGATGGGAAGTGGGATGAACTGTCCATCCTCAGGCCATGTAGGCGCTGTACTTTCTTGATTCGCTGAGCGGGCGATATGTGCTAATTCAGCAGGCGTCTGATATTTAAAGATATCTTTGACTGAAATAATCAGATGCTGTGAACGTGCGCGACTCACTAAGCGGATGGAAAGAATACTATCGCCACCGATCGCAAAAAAACTATCGTCAGGATTGACGTGGTCGCATCCAGTCAGACTTTCAAAGAGCGAACAAAAAATTCTTTCTCGTTCATTTTTTGGTTCAACCAAGGTCTTGAGCGTATGCTCTGGAATCGGCTCTGGAAGTTTGCTTCGGTCGAGTTTGCCATTGGGAGTTAAAGGCAAGGCATCGATCGTGATAAAAGTAGTGGGTATCATGTGCTCAGGCAGATATTGCCCGAGCACTGTTTTGATCGTTGCGACATCCACGGGTTTCTTATCTGCGATCGGCACGAGATAGGCGACCAGTCGCAAATCGTCCGCCATCTTTTTTGTGATCACGACGGCATGCGCCAAATCATCGATATGATTCAGGAGCGCTGTTTCGATTTCGCCAAGCTCGATGCGATAGCCTCGAATTTTGACTTGGTCATCTACGCGACCCAGATAGACAAGCACGCCATCTTCACGTCGTCTGGCCAAATCACCGGTACGGTACATGCGTGCGCCTGGTTCACCAAACGGGCAGGCAATGAAGCGTTCTGAGGTCAGTCCTGGGCGTCCCAAATATCCTCGCGCCAATCCCGAGCCACCGATATAAAGTTCTCCAACAGTTTCATCTGAAACAAGGTCTAAATGTGGATCTAAAAGATAGAGTTGGGTATTCCAAATAGGCATGCCGATTGGAATGACACCGTCTCGTGAGGTCTGTTCGCTGACTTCGTATACGCAGCAACCCACGACCGCCTCAGTCGGACCATACTCGTTGATCAATCTTGTCCCGGGAGCATATTTCCGCCAAAACTCAACCGCAGCGGCGGTTAACTGTTCGCCGCCAATCACATAAGAGTGT
>JBIKOQ010000363.1:0-2804 GCA_044357955.1 Burkholderiaceae bacterium
TGTCCAGCTTGTGGGTCAAATGCAAGCCAAACGACATCTGCTGTATCTGGAACATATCCGCGTGGCATCAAAGCGCCTCTTTGCCAACGGGGGCGCCAAAGCTAACTTCATCGTGCGTATTTTTCGCATTGATACCGCTAACAAGCGTATCGAGATCGTATTCGACCTTGTCGATTGCGGTGATGATCACTTGGCCTTTTGATACCACTAGGTCAACTCTTTCTTCGAGCTGAAGTCCAGCCTCTTTTAATACTGCGGTTGTTAGCCGAAGGGCAGGACTATTGCCCCATTTTCGAATCACTGCATCCATGACGGTACTCCTGTGAAGTGTATACATTGTAGATACACAACGGGATCATGGCAAGCAGGATATCTACGCATTGAATATGAGCGCTTTTCTACCACACTTCACTAATAAACCCTAAAACACCTCTGCTCGTTCACCAACGCGATATCAAAAGCGCGAACCTGATCGGCAACAGCGGGTGGCTAGAGGTTGATGACAAATGAACACATATTTTCTTGTGCCTTATTAACAAATTTGTTATTATTTTAATAGACGTATTTAATTACTTTTTACAGTCATGAGGTCCAAGAAGACATCATGACTTTGCCATTGACGCTTCAAGCTCGATACATTGCACTGACCGATCGAATGCTAGAACATGGACCTAACTTAGGTCTACCGCATACGGATGCTTTTGGTGGTGGGCTGTTTGAATTGAGATTAAAAGGTGCTGAAGGAATTGCAAGAGTATTTTTTTGCACAATGGTTGGACAAGAAATTGTGATGCTCCATAGCTTTATTAAGAAATCTGCCAAAACGCCCGTAAAAGAGTTCTTGCTTGCTAAGCAACGCATGAAGGAAATAAAGAAATGACAACAAAAGTGACTAAAACCTTGACCCATAAGCAAATGGTCAACAAGATGCTCAAGAACCCAGCTGTGAAGGCTGAGGTAGAAAAGCTAAACCGAGAGGAGTTTGCTATCCTCGATCAGATTCTTGCGGCCAGAAAAGAAGCGGGTTTGTCTCAAGCGCAAATTGCCGAGCGTATGGGCACGCATGCCCCTGCCATAGCTAGGCTCGAGGGCGCTTTAGCGACGGGCAAGCACTCCCCAAGCTTAAGCACCTTAAGAAAATATGCAGCTGCACTTGGAAAGAGAATAGAACTTCACTTGGTCTAGATAGAGACAATCCCCATACGCCCACAATTCAATTCAAAGCTGATGGCCTATCGGCAGTGCCCCAAGCGCGTGTGGCTCGAAGTCCATCATCCAGACTTGCGCGTAGGTTGATGATTTGATAATCGGTGCGACGATTAAAACTTTCCTCATGGCGACATTTCTTGTCATTTGATTTGTGACAGGGTGTCGGCTTGAGCGCGTTCTACATTTCTTTCGGCGTCTTCCGCCAACAAAATACGTTCTTTGACATAACGCTGTGAAGTTGCTCTGACTGCATCGACGTAGGCTTGTGAAGAGCCATATCGTTCTTCAACTGAAAGCCTGGGATCATTTTTTTGCAGCCTTTCCGCCTTGGTGAGGGCAAAGGGTGATGCCGCTCCCTGCAAGGGGAAGAGGTTGCCTGGTCCATAGCCTTCGGCACGCGGATTCCATGCGGTGTAGCTGGCCTTGGGGACCGCTAACGGTAAGGGCCTAATGCCAGCAACGGACATGCCATCCGAGTCTGCAAGTGGTACCAACACTTCATAACGTCCTAAAACCTTGGGCGGCAACTGACCATGGTCAGATAAATATGCACTTGTGTATAAGGCTTGGTAGGGTAAGGTGGGCAAGTTTTGCGGCACTGCATTGGCTGCGGGTACCAAAGTGCCTTGAGAGCGCATAGGGACTCGACTCGATGGAGGCTCAGAACCAGTCGTGATCCAGTCATTTAGCGCTTGCAGCAAGGCGCGCATGGGCTGACCAGCGTGCATCGGGTTGACAGGCAGCGCCATGGTTTTTTCTTGTTTGATTACTGCACCTGGGGCTGCGTAATGGGGTGTGCCTGCAATCATGTAGGCTCGGACATTGTCGGGCAAGTCGATGTGATAACCAGAAGGGTCCGTTACCAACAGAGACGCTCTTGAAGCCCACCATTCATGCTCACTGTCGGTTTGCATGACTTTGGGACAAGTTTGTGTTTGGCGGCATTTGAGTAATAAACCATCTTGCTGGCCTGATAAGGGATCGGTCATGACCTCATAGGTAAAGGGAAATAAATCAATTTGCCAGGCAGGATCTTGCGGATGTCGAGAGTTTCGACTGGGTTGGCCAAATCTATAGTTGGTGGCCATTTTGCGAGCACCTGCAACATGGGGCATGATTCCCTCAAAGACCGTTTTCCCATTCAAGTCTTCGTTAAAGCCAAGCCATAAAAAGTCACGCAAAAATCTGCCTGATTGCGACACACCAAAACCAATGGCACGTTGCACGGTGATGGCACCGTTGAGTGCAAGAGGATTAGCAGGTGAATTGTTTGTTTTTAAAAATGAACTGACATCACGTGCCATGGCAAAGCCCATGCCATAGAGAACTGGATCCTTGGCTGCATAGGTGATTTCATAAAGTGCGCCGGCATCAAAACCTTTGGGCCTTGAAATTTCAATATTTTGTGGGCCAGTCACTTTGACCGTCAAGTCTGAAGGCGTTTCGCGAGTGTCTGTCCAGTTAGCTCTAACAGTAGCATTGACGCTAGAGGGGTTTTCAATCAGAGCGCTGAGTTTGACCTTGATTGGATTGGTCAAGTGATCAAATTGAAACTCATCGCGTGCAGCACCTTGAATACCTGCGGCCGAAGGTGC
>JBIKOQ010000362.1:0-2804 GCA_044357955.1 Burkholderiaceae bacterium
AGGCCGAACGATGCACGGAATGAGGCAATCGTAAAAAACCAAGTTGCTTGCCGTCTTGATCAAATGAAATTTCAGAACTTATCCGACTTGCGGGCTTAGACATAACAATCTCTATTAAAGAGTTAGATTCAATGTCAAAAATTTCAACAACTGAATCATTTGAATTTAAGTAACTGTTTACTCAGATTTTATTTTTGCTTCTTTAATGATTGTGGCATTTGAAGCGTATTCTTGCTGAATCATTTTAGTAAAATCTTCGGGAGTACCAGTCACCACTAAATTCTGACCCGCGCGAATTTTTTCTTTGATTTCGGGCTCAGCTAAAATTTTGTTTAACTCTGTATTTAAGCGAGCAATCACATTTTTCGGAGTTCCGGCTGGAGCAAAAAAACCGAAAAATGATGTTTGATTGGCCTCAGGGTAGCCTAACTCAGCTAGGGTAGGAACATTTGGAAAGCTATCCACACGCGTAGGGGCTCCAACTGCAACAACACGCAACTTGCCTTCAGAAATCAAACCGTTTAGGCTACCGAAAGGATTTGAAAACATCAGATCAAATTGCCCACCAACCGCGTCAGTCACAACCTGACCACCACCTTTGTAGGGAACATGCGTAATATCGACTCCTGCTTTTTTACGCAACTGCTCAAGCATAATATGTCCGACAGTACCATACCCATTCGTTGCTACCGATACAGAACCAGGCTTTGCCTTAGAAGCAGAAATAATCTCAGCAAATGATTGACCCGCAAACTTCGGTGTTGCGACAAGATAGATCGGAGAGTACATGGCAGTTCCGATAGGAGCCACGTCTTTAATTGGGTCATACGACACCTTCATGACATGGGGGCCGAGCGTCATTGCGCTAGCACCTGCAAGTCCTATCGTATAACCGTCAGCAGGCGACTGAAGAACGGCCGCGGTTCCAAGAGTCCCTCCAGCACCCGCTCTATTCTCTACAAGTACAGGCTGACCCAATACCTTAGTCAAACGCTCAGCAACTAAACGGGCCACGTTATCGCTAATCCCACCCGTTGGATAAGGCACAATGAGTTTTACAGCTTTTCGTGGCCATTGATTTGTATCGCTCGATTGAGCATTTGCTGTCGGCACAGCTAAAAAATTTAAAGCGACCAATAGCAATGAAGCCATTAAAGTCTGGGTGTATCTGAAATTTGTTTGACATCCGATCATATGTCCTCCAATAATCGTTTAATTTTTAATTTTGGAAAATGTCTTTCAACATGAACAAGACTTTTGTTAACACACAGTTTATTCAAACCCGCGCCACATCGCCTTCTCCCAATATTACACGCCAATCGATTTTAAATAATCCGGGATTTGGTAAATTCTATTCGGATCACATGGTGGCGATTGATTGGGATATACGCCAAGGGTGGTATGGTCAAAGAGTGGTTCCCTACGCCCCTTTGACGTTAGACCCCGCCTCGCTCGTTTTGCACTATGCCCAAGCCGTCTTCGAAGGCCTTAAAGCCTACCGCCACCCTGACGGCTCGATCTGGACTTTCAGACCCGAAGTCAACGCCCAACGCTTTATCAATAGCGCCGAGCGACTCGGACTCCCCGAACTACCGATTGAATTGTTTGTTCAGTCTTTAAAAGAACTCGTACAACTCGATGAGCAATGGGTACCAAGCGCCGCTGAAAGCAGCCTGTACTTGCGTCCCTTCATGATCGCCAATGAAAGTTTTCTGGGTGTGCGAGGCGCGGACAAAGTTGCTTATTATGTGATCGGTAGCCCAGCAGGTCCCTACTTCTCCAGTGGTGTTGCTCCAGTACCGATTTGGGTCTCTACGCAGCGCACGCGCGCAGCAAGAGGCGGTACGGGCTATGCGAAATGCGCCGGCAATTATGCCGGCTCACTGGCCCCCTTGAACGAAGCGCGCCGCAATGGCTGTCCTCAAGTTCTTTTTCTGGATTCAGAGCACGGTGAGTTTCTCGAAGAACTGGGGGGGATGAACATCTTTGTCGTCCAAAAAAACGGGACGCTCGTGACGCCTGCTCTCTCAGACAGTATCTTGCCTGGCGTGACCAGAGCAAGCGTGATTGAGCTTGCTCGCTCAGCCGGTCATCTTGTTGAAGAACGTCCCATCAGCATCAACGAAGTCCGCGATGGACTCGCGTCAGGACAGATCACAGAAATGTTCGCTTGCGGAACTGCGGCACTGATTTTTCCGATCAGTGTGTTGAAATGCGAACACTTCGCCTATGGCAAGGAAGGCCAGGCTGCAGGTCCCGTAACCTTAAGCCTGCGCAAACAACTCACCGACATCCAATATGGATTGGCGCCCGACTCAAATAAATGGATGGTCAGGCTCGCTTAGGCCACACTACTCTTGAGAAAATGCTGCAATGCAATGTTCATAAGCGGGATCGCTTGAGATAAAGCCACCATTCCTCATACTGAGTTTCAGGCGATCAAAACCTATCCGTGTGACGGTTTTCTTACAAAACCAAAGTCCCGCTTTTTTATAACGATCCATCGCCTGAATCAAAATCTCTTGTGCGACATGGGGATAGAAAGGTGCGATCAAGGCCGCGAGTTCTTGCCCGCTGTGTGCGGCGACCCAAGGCCCCATCTTTTCAATGGCACGAATCATCGCCTCAAAAGCTTGTTGCTTTTGAGCAATGATTTTTCGAGTCGAAATAAAAGTCGTATATGCCGTCGGCCCGCGACTATTGGCCGCATGCAGCACTTGTCCTGCTCCTGACGCTATCGTCTGAGACACGAACGGCTCAAAATATTGGGCGTAATCAAGCTCCCCTGCCTTAAGCGCTTCAAG
>JBIKOQ010000364.1:0-2803 GCA_044357955.1 Burkholderiaceae bacterium
TACGCCTGCGGCTTGGGCAATTTTGGCGACGCCCATGGGTGTTTTCCCATGTAGCGTTTGCGCATCCATCCGGCCTTCGCCGGTAATGACTAACTGAGCGCCTTCAATCGCTGATGCGAGTCCGCCCAGCTCAGCGACGACCTCTACGCCAGGACGAAAACGTGCTTGCATCCAGGCGCGAGCGGCAAACCCCAAGCCACCTGCTGCACCGGCTCCGGGTGCCAGACGATGATCCTCTCCGAGCGCATCGGCGCATTGATCCGCGAAGTGTCCCAGTGCTGCATCAAGTATCTGGACTTGTTCTGGTGTCGCGCCTTTTTGAGGTCCAAAAATTGCTGAGGCACCTTTCGGCCCGCAGAGAGGATTATTCACATCTGATGCGATGGTGACTTGAATGTCTTTCAGTCTGGTGTCAAAAAAGCGACTGTCGATACGCGCGAGTTTGGTGAGGGCGGCACCACCTGGTGCAAGCGCATTGCCTTGTTCATCTAAAAGCGCCAGGCCGAGTGCCTGAAGCATGCCTGCACCCGCGTCGTTGGTGGCGGAGCCTCCAAGGCCGAGGACGATGTGTCTCGCACCCAGATCCAGCGCGTGACGGATCAGTTGACCTACGCCAAAACTACTGGCGCGCAAGGGGTCACGCTCAGTCACCGCCACATGCTCCAAACCGGCTGCACAGGCCATTTCGATGATTGCGATCTTGCCCGGGAGCCAACCCCATTGGGCCTGGATCGGGCGACCTAGTGCATCCTCGACCATATTGACGCGTGGTTCGCCACCCGTCGCAGCCAAAATTGCCTCGACCGTACCTTCGCCCCCATCGGCCATCGGAATACAGATGCAACGCACTTCGGGGGAGGCTTGGACAAACCCCTGGGCGATCGCCGCGGCAACCTTGGGTGCAGACAGGGACTCTTTGAAGGAGTCGGGGGCGATGACAATTTTCATGACTTTAGGCAGCTGTCTTTTTTTGAATCAGCTCGATTTTGTAACCATCAGGATCTTCGACAAAGGCGATCACGGTCGTGCCGTGTTTCATCGGACCTGCCTCGCGGGTGACTTTCCCTCCACGCTCGCGGACGAGATCGCATGCATCGTAGGCATTGTCGACAGAAAGGGCGATATGACCATAGCCAGTCCCGAGATCATACGAAGAGGTATCCCAGTTGTAGGTGAGCTCCAAGGCGGGACCTTCACTTTCATCCTGATATCCGACAAAGGTATTTGTAAAGCGACCGCTTGGGTACTCGGTGCTGCGCAGCACGCGCATACCGAGTACTTTTGTGTAGAACTCAATCGAGCGCTCAAGATTGCCAACGCGCAACATGGTGTGCAAAATTCTCATGGATGTTCCTCTTCTAAACGTGATTCAAACCTGATGGATCAATGATAACAACAGTCTGTGGATACCCATCAGAGATCAGGGACATGGTCGGGTGTATGTTTTTGCAGCATTTTCTTGGCTTGTTGATAGTCCGGATAGAGTTGTTGCACCTCTGACCAGAAGTCCTGGCTGTGATTCATTTCTCTCAGATGCGCCAACTCATGGGCGATCACATAGTCGATCACCATCGGTGAGAAATGAATCAGCCGCCAGTTGAGCATGATGTTGCCATCGCTCGTGCAAGAGCCCCACCGCGTGGCGGCGGACGATAACCGCCAGCGACTGATGGTCAGGCCTGTTTTGTCCAGAAAATGTTTGATGCGCTGTCCAAACCACACTTTGGCGCGTGCCTGCAGCCACACTTGTGTCATATCGCGGATGCGGTGTGTGTCGGCATCGTTGGGCAAGGGGAGCCACAAAACTTGACCATGTTCGGGCGCCTCAGCATTTCCTTCGAAATAAGCCGCACCATGCGCGACATGCATGCCCGGCGTGCCGCTGCGCAAGATGATCTTGCACCCCATGTAAGGAAGCTCACCGCCAGATTGCCAGCGTGTATGGGACATGGCGAGACGTTCTTTGCGCGCTTGCCAGTCTTGTAGCTTAGCTAGAATCCAAGGCATTTTTTCAATGACAGCCTCGTCAATTTGACCGAGAGTGACCCAATTGGGCGCGGTCACGCGCAGACCTTCGTCCTGAATCACAAACCCAATACTGCGTCGTCGGGAGCGTAACAAGCTAAAGCCAATCGCTTGGTCACCGTGACGGACAATGCGCCATTTGGCACCGAGCGGAATGGTTTCAGGTGCGATGGTCCACCCGGGTTTGGGTGTGTCCGCATCTGAAAGCAAAAGCTCGAGCTGGCTCATGATTGTTGTGGATAGCGCTCAGGGTTCAGGCGTTGCATTTCGGCTTCGATCCAGGCCTGCACGCGCTCATTGAGTTCCTCAGGCGTGAGACCGACGGATTCAATCGCTGGACCTATTGAGACGGTGATACACCCAGGTTTTTTGATAAACGCATTACGTGGCCAGCACTCGCCGGCGTTGAGCGCGATGGGGATCACTGGCGCACCGGTGCGTGTCGCCAGCAAGGCACCACCCATTTTGAAACGTCCAGTTTTTCCTGGGGCAATGCGTGTGCCCTCCGGAAACAGAATGGGCCAGCGCCCTTCGTCTAAACGTTGCTGTCCGACTTTGACGACCTGTTCAAACGCATCGCGACCTTTGCTACGGTCAATGGGGATCATGGCAAGCAGAGCCAAACCCCAGCCGAAAAACGGCACGCGGTGCAACTCGCGCTTGTAGACAAAGCAGACCTCGCGCGGTAAATAGGCGGGCAAAAAAAGTGTTTCCCAGGCGGATTGATGTTTGGACAACACGATCGCGGGGCCATCCGGAAGGTTTTCCCAGCCTTTGA
>JBIKOQ010000365.1:0-2801 GCA_044357955.1 Burkholderiaceae bacterium
TTCTTTTAAATTGAATGGTTTAAACCCGATGCGCTTAGCTACCCTTTTTGATCAGGGAAGGAATTTTCTGAACAAGCTGCTTCCACATTTCGATCGAGGCATCGATTTCCTGATTCGCAGCTGGACCGTCGGACCAGTCTGCCTGAGCACCAAGTTTTGAGACTCGCTCGGCAAAGTCAGGATTCGAAACCGCGACCTTGGTCGCCGCACTGAGCTTTTTGACGATGTTAGCTGGTGTGCCTGCAGGGGCAAAGAGCGAGAACAAAGAGGACAGCTCAAACTCGGAACCGGCTTCCACAAAAGTGCCTACATCTGGCATCGAAGCAAGACGACCTTTCGAAGTCAGACCGATCGCCTTGAGCGAACCCGACTCTACAAGAGATTTGAGCAGTGGCACAAGCGCGAAGACCATATCCACCTGACCTCCGATCGCGCCATTGGCTGCCTCACCACCGCCTTTGTAAGGCACATGAAGAATCTCAAAATTGGCCTGACTGGTCATGAGCGTAACGTAGTTCTGAAGCTGCGCACTCGCGACCGTGTACTTGCCCGGATCTTTGCGAGTCATCTCGAGCATCTTAGAGACATCCGAAAAAGGGGCTGCAGGATTGGCTGCCAGAATAAAAGGCATTCGTACGATCGAGGCCACCGGTTTTAATTGAGTGAAAGGATCAAATGTTGGTTTAGGCCCAAGAATGGTGTTAAGAAAAGGTCCAAGGGTTCCAAACAACAGTGTGTACCCATCAGGACTCGCCTGAGCAACAGTGCCTGATCCGATGTTGGTCGCTGCCCCGCCTTTATTCTCGATAATGACAGGCTGCTTGAGTTCAGCCGACAGCCGCTCTGCATATAACCGCGCGATGAGGTCAGTAGTGCCACCTGCCGGATAGGGCACAACGAGCTTGACATGCTTTTCCGGGTAATTGTCCGCTGCGTGAACGCCAGTCGAGATCAGGCAAGTAGCAGCGATGAGCCCTGAAACAAGACCTCTCTTGATATTGAACATTGTTATGTCTCTAGATTATGTTTTTTGTGAATGAAATAGACCCTTACTGAAACTGTAGACTCCAGATTACAACTCAATCATTAAACATAGATTTATTCTTGTTGCGTAGTTTAAGGAATATATCTGCAGTACTGTGAATTATTTGTGAAACTGTGCAAGACTGTGCTTTACTGCAGCATATTGACCTGCTGCGTGCGGGCTGCGGGCAGAGGCGCAGGGTCGCCTGACGCAATAAAAACTTGGGAGGTCATATGACCGATACACGTATGAGACTTCGACGAGGGTTGCTTGTGAGCCTGCTTGCCATGTCGCTCACCGCTTGTGCTGCACTGCCCGGCGGGCCTGTGTCCGATCAAGTCGATGCGGCGCAGCGACGCGCACGCGCGACGGCTGACGCTCTGGATGCATGGGTTGAGCGCATTGCCATGTTGCCGCTGGGTACGTCCATGCGTCAGCAGGTCCAAGGTGCTGAACCGGATGGCAGGCTCATCGAATACCTCGCCGCGATCCTCAACGAGATCCCTCCCAGAGACGTCTATGGCGTCTATATTGCCTTTGAGGACAAGCAGTGGACTGAGCCCTTGTCGATGCCTTGGGTCGACCGCAAGAGCTGGCCCAAGGGAACGGTGGTCACCTACGACTACCACGACCCGAAGCAGGAGTGGTACAGCGGGCCCAAGCGCACGGGCGCGCTCTACATCACCGAACCGTATTTCGACGATGGCGGCTCGGACATCACGATGGTCAGCATCACGCGGCCCGTCAAAGACCGGACCGGGCGATTCATCGGTGTGGCGGGGGCAGACATTTCCTTGAAGGATATTGGCACACGCCTACAGTCCTCAGACGGAGACATGTTTCTCGTGAGCAAGGACGGCACGGTCATAGTGCACCCGGAGGCACGATTGATGCTTCGAAAAGGCTATGCCGGGGAGAGTCTGGTGAATCTGCCCGCAGGCGCGGTGATCGCCGCGCAGGCTTCGGGTAGCACGAGGGCCGTGGTGAGTGGCACCCCTCGCACATTCGTGTGGCAGACGGCCCCGCTGACAGGCTGGCGGGTTGTGATCGGTCTGCCCTGACGACGGGCAGCGGATCATCATGCGTTGGATATGGCGATCGTCGATATCCTGGCCGATGCGACCCGCATAGCGCCCACGCCCGGTCAATTCGTGCAATTAATTCAAGAGTTGCATAACGCAACTCTTGGGCACTTGGGTCGGTTGAGACTAATTTTGAGAATGAGGGAATGCGGTTCTAAAGACACATTCAATCAAAATTTCACAACAGTGGTCGACCGCAGTGGTTGTTACAAATTCAGGGCGTCAAGCCGACCAAAGCCATTGCAAACTTCAGTCGACCTTTATTCCAGCATCTTTCACCACTTTTGCAAAACGACTAGTTTCAGAAACTAATAGTTTCGAAAATTGTTCTGGTGTACTGGGTAAAGGAAACATTCCACTCGCCTTAAATTTTTCTAAAACTTCTGGCTCATTTAATGCACGAACAAGCTCGGCATTTAAGCGTGCAATGATTGCTGGGGGTGTTCCCTTTGGCACAACTAAGCCACCCCAGTTGGTGGCTTCTAATTGAGGGTATCCAGCTTCGCGTACAGTTGGAACATCCGGTAATGCAGCAACTCTCTCAGGCGAGGTTACGACTATTGCGCGTACTTTTCCACTCATTGCAAATGGCGCAATTTCAGTAACGTTTGTAATAGCAGCAGTAACGTGACCACCAGCCGTAGAAGTTACCGCAGGAACACCTCCCTGATAGGGTATGTGCACGGTATTGATAT
>JBIKOQ010000366.1:0-2790 GCA_044357955.1 Burkholderiaceae bacterium
TCCAGCCTGTGCGGTAGTTTTGAAGCCTCACACGAAAGCCTCTCAAGCTGAGCTAGAAACATTCTCACGGCAGCGCTTAGGTGTCCGTACCCCCCGTGCTATCGCTATCATAGATTCGATCCCGCGAAACGAGCAAGGAAAGCCCCATCGCGCTGAACTACTTCGGTTATTTTTGGCATCTCTCGACCAGATCGATAATCAGGAGATCACGCTAGCGGGAAAGAAGACAATCAAGAATCGTGAAAATCCGCAGCTCCCAGAACCTCCGCTGCCTCAACTCAAGAGGCGGATACACCTAGATTTTCTTCCGCCGCATATTTTGCAGGTGAACGCTCTTGATGCCTGGTTGCCAATCCTTAACCCTGCATTTTGTGATTCGCTTAAGTTGCCCGCCCCAGCGGAAGTTACCGCACTGGATATGCAAATTACAGAATGGCTCAAAAGGACCATGTTGGTCACTCAGGAGTTGCTTCAAGTGGCTGCAATTCCCGTGTTTGATAGGCCTGAAATACTAACTTGCCGTCCATTGGGGGCTGAGAGAAAAGATTGGCGAGCAACTGTAGATATCCCTGTTGTCGAACATGTGCCGGAAAAGGTTTTCAACATTGCACTTGCTGCTGCAGTGCGAGTCACCCGTTGGATGATGACACAGGAGCCTACAGCCATTAGCCGCGAAAAACTCTTTCAGCTACTTAAGCGAGAGGCAATCGAACCCATTCAGCAACTAACGTCTTTCGGCAAATCTACTTTGCCGATTCTACAGGCAGCATATGCTAAGGGTATACCGTTTCGCTCACTTGGCGCAGGAGTGTATCAGCTGGGCTTGGGGGCGAAAGGGCAGCTAACCGACCGTAGTTCAAGCGACCGAGATTCTGCAATTGGCGTCAAGCTTTCACAGAACAAAGCACTCGCGGCGCAGGCGCTGCGCTTAGCTGGCCTACCAGCACCAGTCCATGAGGTCGTAAACCGAGTCTCAGAAGCCCGTTCAGTCGCTGATCGTCTTGGTTGGCCCGTGGTCTTAAAGCCAACCGACCGTGATCGAGGGGAGGGAGTAAGCGTCGATGTGGACGACTCTTCACTTGATGTTGCTTTTGATTTGGCGTATCGCCTAGCAAGGACAAAGCAAGTGATCGTGGAGCGCCAAGTTGAGGGTGTCTGCCATCGCCTATTTCTGGCAGCGGGGCAACTTCTCTACGCAGTTAAGCGGCTACCGATAGGCATATATGGAGATGGCGCGCTTAGCATTGAGGAGTTAGTGGAGGTTGCTCTTGCCGAGCAACAAAAATTGCCCCCTTGGCGGCGGTCAAAACTACTCCCTATAGATGACTTGGCGCGCACCGCTATCGCTACCCTAGGTATGCAAGTGACTTCAGTGCCGGATGCTGGTCGTTTTGTTCCGTTTAGACGAATAGAGTCTACTGCTTGGGGTGGTGTCGATGAAGAGGTCACCGATCGGGTTCATCCGGAAAACTTACGCGTGGCAATAGAAGCGTCGGAGTTATTGCGGCTGGATGTGGCTGGTATTGACATCATCACCCCGGATATCTCGGAACCCTGGCACATCAACGGCGCTATCATCAACGAGGTGAATTCAGCTCCCCTACTCGGGGGTGGAGAGATTTCACGGAGGTACATTGATGAATATTTGACGCGACTTTTGGATGGAAAGGGTCGTATTCCAGTAGAGGCTTTCCTCGGTGACGAGGCTGCGTGGCACAAGGCTCTCGATCGTCGTAAGGCGCTTGGTGACAATGGGGCAGGAGTCTTTGTGACGAGCGCCAGACGAAGTTTGAACTCCAACGGCTATGAGATTGAGATCCCGTTTAACAGTCTTCATCACCGCACCCGTGCGCTGCTGCTGTCGAGACAGGTTCGGGCGCTCTTGATTGTGGTACAGGATGACGAATTGTTAAGCACTGGGCTACCCGTAGAATATTTCAATTGTATCCACGATGCAGGCGGTTCACTTCGCCAGCATCAAAATCCCGAGCTTCTGGTGTTGAAAGAACGAGATCAAATGCTCCGTAGACTTCTGATGAATAACGTCCGATTAAATTGTGCGACGTGATGGCAATAAGCACCAATGGAATTTGTATTGATCCAGCGGTTTCTGCACAGGTCTTGCGGCTAATTTGAACATTTTGTAGGTTTTGGCTGGGGTCTTCATCTTTAGGGCCTGATGAGGTCGCTGGTTCGAGCCCAGCTCGGGGAGCCAAAAATTCCGTTTTATACAGATTGCCCAACTCACAATGTTGGGCTCTACCCCATTAACGGGGGATGAGCAGTATTCATCGAAATAGCAGTACACGAAAAAAGCCGCCTTCGGGCTGCTTTTTTTTTGGCTAAAAATCAGTTTCCCCAAGCTTTTATTTTGATGTTTGTTCTAGAAAAGTTTCGACCTGTTTCGCTATTTTTACACACCCGAATGTGTCACAGCTATTTCATGCTTTTGTGCTGTCATGCTATCATGCTATCATGCTGCATAATTGCACAATCACATGAAAATATAATGAGGTGTAAATATGGCGCACGCTTTAGCAATCCCACCTATGGTTAAGAGTGTCGGGGCCAGTGGGCAGATTTCCTTAGGTAAGGAGTATGCCGGCCGCCAAGTGTTAGTCGAAATGCCGGCAGAAGGTGTATGGATTATTAAAACAGCCAGGATTGTTCCTGATAATGAGGCTTGGCTTGAAAATCCACAGATCAAAAAGCGCGTTGCACGTGCGATTGAATGGGCATCTCAACATGCTCCAGAGTCGTCTGATCCAGATAAGTTAGTAACGAGGAAGT
>JBIKOQ010000367.1:0-2787 GCA_044357955.1 Burkholderiaceae bacterium
GACACGTCCAAACAGACCGGCAAGCACGAGCATTCCACTTAGGAAAAACACACTGGTACGACGCAAGGTATTAAGGTACACGCGCATATCTCGCTCATCTAAAAAATTACTCAACATATTCAAAAACATCTCCTGTCAGACTGACCGTCAATGCACTGCGGTTAATCCCCTTTCCCGTTACGTCTCCAATCTCAAGTTGTAGACTTCGCCATCGCACCGGTACAGACAATCCTCGTAGTGCAGATATCGAACGCAAAGGACCTTTGATTGATATCATTCTTCGCTTTAGAGGTTTGATATATGCAGGCCTGTGTAAAGCCATCCCCTGTCGATCAATGGGCGCAGGAATTGTGATTGGCGTACCAGTCCCTATTTGAATGGATTCAAATACAGGGGTCACACTTTGCAAGTAACTTAGCCAATCCTTGAGGGAGACTGACGGAGGTGTCAACTCAAATAAACTACCAGCGCATCATTCCATGATCGAGATCTGGAAACTCAATCGTCCAATCCACTGGCTTGGCTGCATCGAGATGTTGACTCAATGCCAACCTATGCGTACGCTGATAGCGCGCAACGCAATGCCAATCCATACTTGATGGCTCACACGCGATCTGCTGCAACATCCAACCTCCAGGACTCACTGGGGCTTGATGCCAGGCATGAACAACCTTGAGAAGTTGCTCAGGATGATGAACGGGATGTGCGTGTGCAAAACGCTCCAACACGCGCTGCCATAATTCACTGGCGCTTTCTTGCGGCACCGTCCCTGGATCGGAGGTGGTGTCGTAAGACCATAATCTAAAAAAGACTGCCGTGAGGATTCCGAAACCAGCAAGCATCAACGAGACACGCCCTCGCGCCGGCATCCTCTGAAGACGCGTCTGGATGCTGATGTTCGCTCTTATCCACTCCGGCTGATTAGACGTATCTAATAAGGCATACCTCTGAACCTGCAGTTTGGGAAAGCGTTCTTTGAGTACCAGCAGCGCAGCATCAGCTTCGTCTGCGCTTTCAAACCAGCGGTCTGTTTGAGCCAGAACCAGACCGCCATTGGCCGCGACGAACCAATATCCCATTGCAGGAATAAAGCTGACGGCTGCAATGACGCCCTCCTGATGCGCCGAGGCAAAGATCGCCGCAGCCGCGTGTAAGGGTCGATTTCGTGCGGCGGGCGCGTAGGAGACACCCGACTTTTCTTTAGGAATGATCCCGCAGCCAACCACTGCAGCGAGACCACCCGTGATGAGATAGTGTGTTGACCTTAGGGATCGGGCTCTTTGTCGTCCAAGCTTAGTCGGTTCGCCCCCCACAAGCGGCATCCAGTCGAGTCCAAAAACCAGTCCGACATGATCGGAAAGAGGCATGACATGTGTGCCATGCTGTCCACTCAAGGTGTTTTTTTGGAGCTGCATCAAATACCCTCCTCGACTTGTGCGGTCACAATCATCAATGTCGCGGTTCGTCCTTGCTTTGCGCGATCCGTACCACCTAACGCAAGCGGTGCTTCGGGCGTCAACCGACTACGTTCCGACTCGTCATGTTTTGAGTCAAAGCCTGAAATCAACATCGGCTGTCCCGCCTTGAGTGCGACCTGCTGCACCGTACCGTGACCATCTATGGTGATTTGCTGAATTTGTAAACGACTGTTCGGCTCTCCTACGACCAACGACCTGAGCGGTTGAGCGACCGTGTTGTCATAGGCAACAGAAAGTAATATCTGTCCATTTTCTTGTGCATCCGGCACAAGAGTTAAAAATGCGCCCACTGTTTCCTCTTTTTGGCTGACTGACACTGAACCTAACCCGGCACGCGGGACGGATGGTCCGTTTTCCGCAGGCTGCGTTGACTTGACTTGATCGATATAAGAAAAAGTCGTTCTGACGGCATGGGTGACAGGACGTCGATTTAATGTCAGGACGGGGATCGTGACATGACGAAGAACTGTTCCATATTTAGACAAGGCTTTTAAAATAGCTTGGCTGCGAACGACTGAAGAAGGACGCGCACTTACCATCGCGGCTGCTCCGGCCACGGAAGCGCCAGCAAAGGTACTGGACAAGGATGCAGCGACTTTTCCTTGCTCCCAAAGAGAATCCCAATCCAAACCAAACTCTGCGTCTTGATTCGTCACGAGCGTAATCTCCTCAAATATCAGTCGTACCCGACGGGTCAGGATTCTGTTTTCTCTTTCTAGATATCTGGCGATTTCGCCTAATACTTCTGGTGTATCAGTGATCACGATGGATGTTGACGCACCGGGTTGTGCAGCGATGATGGCCGAGCGCGTCAAAAATGGTTCAAGACGTTGCTGAATAGCGAGTAGCACATGCTGCTCGGACGCGACGAGCGAAGTGCGAGAAGAATTATCAAAACCGCCACTTTTGCTATTCGCAGTTCGCCCAAGTCGTGCGTCTGCATGCGCGGACAATGTGAGCGCCCGTACGTCAAAAACACGCGTCTCGGTACGATAAAACTCCAGAGCCCGATCGTGATAACGCCACAAAACACCTAAACGTCTTGAAAGAATATCCAGCACTTCAGGCAGTGGTCTGGCTCCCATCGGGAGCTGAACTTGGGTCATCCCCGGCCTAGCCGTTTGACCTGCAGAGGCATTTAACCGCGGCAAGAAGTGATCAACAGGTAGCAGTGCCTCTGGCTTGATCCGAACTGGAATATTGGTCGCTTGGGTGATACGCTCTGCCAATGTCGGCAAATCCACTCGACCATCCCGATACATCAGCGTAGTGTCGATCTTCGTCCTCAGAGCGCTTGGCAAACTCACCT
>JBIKOQ010000368.1:0-2785 GCA_044357955.1 Burkholderiaceae bacterium
GGAAGCAGCGACCGAGCAGATGC
This sequence comes from Burkholderiaceae bacterium, assembly GCA_044357955.1. GTDB lineage: Bacteria > Pseudomonadota > Gammaproteobacteria > Burkholderiales > Burkholderiaceae_B > Zwartia. The sequence goes on from JBIKOQ010000368.1 coordinate 24, forward strand.
GAAAGTTTGGTCCGTTGACTAAATACCTCGAACGCACGGTTGGAATGAAAGTCAGTTTCGTACCTGTCAATGATTATCCAGCTGCTGTCGAAGCGCTGGTCAATAAACAAGTTGATCTTGTCTGGTTCGGAGGCTTCACCTATGTGCAGGCTCAAATTCGCTCCGGCGGTAAGATTGTGCCTATCGCGCAGCGTGAAGAAGACACCAAATTTCGTTCAGTATTCATCACGCAAAAAAACTCCGGTATCACCAAGCTGGCTGACCTAAAGGGCAAGCAAGTGAGCTTTGGTTCACAGTCCAGTACCTCGGGTCACTTGATGCCACGATCATTTTTGCTGGAAGCAGGAATTAATCCTGATCGCGACTTTAAGCGCGTCGCCTACTCTGGCGCGCATGATGCCACGATCGCCTCTGTCGTCAGTGGCCGCGTTGATGCCGCCGCGCTCGACATTACCGTGTGGAACAAATTTGTAAACGAAAAAAAGGTCGACACCGACAAGGTCGATGTCTTTTTCACCACACCGCCTTATTTCAATTACAACTGGTCTGTCAATGCAGACATGCCTGTCGCCTTGCGCGAAAAAATTACCCAAGCCTTATTGGCGCTTGATATGAATACGCCCGAGGGTAAAGAAATCCTGACACTGAATCGCGCGAGTAAATACATTCCCACGACACCTGACAACTACAAAGGTCTTGAGGCGGCGGGTAAAAGTGCGGGCTTGATTAAATAATGTCCGGCCTGCGTGTTGAGCTCAACGGCGTCACCGCTCGTCATCCGGCGGCGACTGCTCAGTCGAGCCCGGCGATCGATGCGTTGACGCTCTCGATCAAGCCTGGCGAGCATGTGGCGGTCATCGGCCCTTCGGGTGCGGGCAAAACGACGTTGCTGCAACTGTTAGGCGCTGCACTCAAGCCTTCGCAAGGTGTGGTGACATTGGATCAGCACTCCGTCTGGACCTTGTCGACGCGGCAACTGCAGCGGCAGCGGGGACGACTTTTTTATGCGCCTCAAAGCCCGCCCTTGCCACCTAGGCAGCGTGTCGTTGTCTCCCTGCTCGCCGCCAAGTTACCGGCGCTGTCTCTGTGGCGCAGTCTACAAAACTTGCTCTACCCGCAGCACGTGGATGAGGTCGTCAAGGCCTTGGCTCAGTTTGATTTGCAGGAAAAAATATGGGAGCGCGTCGATCGGCTTTCAGGCGGAGAGCGGCAACGCGTCGGTCTTGCGCGTGCGTTACTAGCCCCTGCTGGACTCTGGCTCATCGATGAGCCACTTTCGGCGCTCGATCCAACGCGAGCACGCCAAGCCATCGCAACGCTATTGCGCGAGGCGCGCGCCAAAGGCGTCACCTTGGTGACCACCTTGCATCAAGTCAATGTCGCGACGGCTGAGTTTCCACGTGTCCTTGGGTTACGCGAGGGAAAGCTTGTTTTTGATCTTCCGGGACACGAAGTCACTTCTGAGCGCCTAGCGCATCTGTACGCGCAGTTTGAGTATGAACTGGCGCAAGTAGAAGCTCTAGTGGTGTCCGAAGAACTCCCGCCCGCCAAGCGGGAAGTTCGTGTGGGATGCGCCTGATTCCAATGGCTCGCTTCAAAGACCCCTCTTTGCGCGACCCCGCTTGGTCGCGGCGCGTGTTTTGGTTTGTCGTCGCGTGCGTGATTCTTTGGCCTGCGTTGGTGAGTACCGAGTTTCGACCTTGGGTGTTTTTCGAGGCAGAAAACCTCAAAGTCACGACCCATTTCCTCGCAGAATTTTTCCCGCCAGCATTCAACCTCGAATTTTTGGAACTTGTGGCCCGTGAGGCTTGGCGGACGGTCGCGATTGCGACGGCGGGCACTTTTCTGGCCTTGTTATTCGCGATCCCTTTGACGCTCTTGTCCACGACGGTGTTGTCGGTGTCCTCCTTGTCTGGTCGGATGCGCGCTTTACCCTTTGTGGTGCGGCAACTGATTCGTTGGCTATTGATTCTCTTGCGTAGTGTCCCAGAGTTGATTTGGGCGCTTGTGTTTGTGCGTGTGGTGGGACTTGGTCCGGCCGCGGGCGTGTTGGCGATCGCACTGACTTACGCCGGGATGCTTGGCAAAGTGTATGGAGAGATTCTTGAGAGTGGCGAGCGCGAGCCTGCAACGGCGTTACTGCGAAACGGTGCTGGGCGCATCCAGACTTTTTTCTTTAGCGTTTTGCCAGGTAATGCGACCGAATTGACCAGTTACACGATTTACCGTTGGGAGTGCGCCATTCGTGCGTCTACCGTGCTCGGTTTTGTCGGTGCCGGAGGACTCGGGCAACAAATGGACAACTCGATGCGCATGTTCAACGGCTCCGAAGTCGCGACCATGTTGATCGTATTTATTTTATTAGTCGGATTGGCCGATCTCTTGAGCACTTGGATGCGGAGGGCTTTGCAATGAGTGCGCGCCCAAGGCATTGGTTGAGATTGGATTCGTCCGTATTTTGGGTGTTGGTGGGTACCATCGCGCTGATCATATTGAGTTTTTGGTCCCTTGATTTACAGCTTGCCCGAGTGTTGTCCCTTGAGAGCTTGGCCCGCATGGGTAAGTTCTTGGGGGAGTTGTTATCCCCCAACCTTGAGTCCGTATTTTTAAGCAAGCTGTTGCGCGCCAGCCTTGAGACACTCGCGATGTCCGCGGTGGGGACCTTGCTCGCAACGATCTTCGGTCTTTTGCTTGCCGTTCCCGCCAGTCGTAGTTTTGCTGGTGATCCCGCGCGTTGGCGGTTTTTGACCCGCTTATTGCTC
>JBIKOQ010000370.1:0-2765 GCA_044357955.1 Burkholderiaceae bacterium
CATCAGCATCAGGATAGGCAGCACGAGTGCCGCACCTGCGAGGGCATCGAGCCCAAGCTTTGATAGGAACCATGCTTCGATGAAGCCCGTGCTGGACTGGGCCAGCATCATGACGAGATTAGGCCAGGCTAGGCTAAGCAGCGTCAGGAATATTGGACCTTTTAGCATGGCCTCAAGCCTGGCATTGGCAGGCTTGGTGGCAGGAGATGTTTTGAGCATCACTAAGAGTATCAAAAACTGCCGAAGAGTGTGACGATCGTGACGTGAATTACGACATGGAAAGAGAGGCAGTGATTCGAACTAGGTTAAAAAATAAGGTGATCAACCGATCGATTGATCACCTTTGATCCATCTTCCGGTAAGAAGAATCGGCTTTGACGCGCGCATCCCTATGTAGAGAGTGCCTGTTGACGGTAATCAACAGCTGCGCGTGAACAACCTGTAGGGCTATTACAGTCTATTTATTGCTATCTGCATAATATTGATTTAATCTGGATGTATCTTGAAATCAGATGGATTTGATCATGGAGCTTAGGCAGCTGCGCTATTTTGTCGCCATCGCAGAGCATGGAAGCTTTTCAAAAGCCGCCAGTAAAGTGCATATCGCCCAATCGGCGCTCAGTCATCAGCTCGCCTTGCTTGAAGAGGAATTGGGAGCGGTGCTTTTTTTGCGTTCGCGTCGGGGTGTCACGCTGACCGAGGCGGGTGAACTTTTCCGTACGCATGCGCTTTCTATTTTGCGGCAAGTCGCCGACGCCCAGACGAGTGTGTCAAGTCTACTCAAGGCACCATCGGGGCGCGTGATTTTTGGTCTTCCGCACAGTATTTCTCATGCCTTGGCCTTGCCACTGATTGCTGCTGTGCGGCAGGAGCTGCCTCTGGTCAATTTAGAATTGACGGAAGAGCTGACCGGTAATCTTGCTCAACAGCTACAGGCGGGATCGTTACATTTATCGATTCTCTTTGATGATGGTCAGCTCGGTGATTTTTTATATGAGACGCTTGTCTCAGAGCGTATGTCGTTGATCTTTCAACCCGTGAGTCCCAAGGTGCATGACAAAACGTCCGTGACTTTCCGGGAGGCGCTGAGTCGACCGCTGATTTTGCCGGCTCAGCCCCATGGCGTGCGACCGATTATCGAGGTTGCAGCCTTGAAAGCCGGTCTTCCTCCCCCTAATGTCGCAGCGGATATTAGTTCGATCAGTATTCTGCGGAACTCGTTGTTGGCAGGAATGGGTCAAACGATCTTGCCCGTGATGCCGCTAAAGGCCGAGCTTGAAAGTGGTTTATTAAGAAGCTTGCCTATTCGGGCACCAACGATCACGCGCACAGTCGCTCTATGTCGTGCTCAGCACATTCCCTTGTCGACAGCTGCTCAGGCCGTGAGTGTGGTGACCAAGCGTGTCATGCGTGACCTCTGTCTGAGCAAGGTATGGATGGACGCGACGTTTATTGGGTGAAATAAGCCCAGGGTCGTTTAGTGCGGTCTGATTGTCTGAAGCCATCGATTTGCGAAGACTGCGAAAGTGTCAGCGCAATTTCATCCATGCCGTGCAACAGCATCTCTCTAAGAGCGGGTGGTGCACTAAAGGAAAAGTGTTTGCCACTTGGCGAGGTGACCGTAAGTGCCTCTAGATCGACGGTGATGAGACCCTGTCCCTGTGTATGGGTCACTTCGTCAACTAAGACGCGAATATTCTCTATCGGAAGCTCAACGGGAACTAATCCATTACGATAACAATTATTAAAAAAAATGCCACCAAAAGAGGGTGCAATGACGGCCCTGAAGCCAAATTCGCGCAAGGCTTTTGGGGCGCGTTCTCTTGATGAGCCACAACCAAAGTTTCGATCAGCCAAAAGTACTTGTGATCGATCGTAGGGAGCTTGATTCAGAATGAATTCGGGATTTGGACTTCCGTCAGGAAGAAAACGCCAACCGTGAAACAAGTGGGCACCATAACCTTTTGCATCGGTTCCGCCTAAAAAAAGCGCGGGTATGATCTGATCTGTATCAATATTGATGCGCATAAAGGGCGCGGCGATACCTGATACTTTTTTGAGTGCTTCCATTAGATAAGTTCCCGAGCGTCGGTAATGCAGCCTTTGACGGCAGAGGCTGCGACAGTAGCGGGGCTTGCCAAGTGCGTCCTTGTTTGCGGACCTTGACGCGATTCAAAGTTTCGATTGGTTGTGCTGATCACACGCAAGTTGGCAAAGCGGTTGTCTCCGATATGGCCACAGAAACCGCAGGCTGATTCGTGCCACTCAAAACCGGCTTGAATAAAAATTTGATCAAGACCTTCTGCTTCGGCAGCCCGTTTGACGGCAGTCGAACCAGGTACGCAAATAGCCTGAATCCCTGGTTTAATTGTTCTGCCTTTCAGTACTGCGGCTGCGGCACGTAAATCAGATAGTCGCGCGTTCGTACAGGAGCCGATATAGGCGACATCGATTGGCACACCCAAGAGAGGAGTTTGAGCTTCGAGTCGCATGTAGTTCAAGGCGCGCTCACCCAATGCTTGTGCTTCGTGATCCGCTGCAGTCGTCGGTGAGGGAATGTTTATTCCTATGGCGCCCACCTGTTGAGGACTGATGCCCCAAGTCACCTGAGGCTCAAGCGTATTGCAATCGATTGTCACCTCTTTGTCGAACTGAGCACCAGGGTCGCTGGCTAGCGTGGACCAGTAGGCGACAGCTTGATCCCATGCCGCACCTTTGGGAGAAAATTCCGCACCCTTAAGGTATTGAAAGGTTTTTTCATCGGG
>JBIKOQ010000371.1:0-2764 GCA_044357955.1 Burkholderiaceae bacterium
TTGATCCCAGTACTCCTGCAGGCGCAGGATAATTTGCTGAAAGGTGATCATGAAAATTTGAACGCATTAAGGGCGAAATAAGCCTTCATTTTAGCTTGGGGGCGAGGTATGTGCGTCCGTCGAGGGGCGATCTAGAGACTGATTGGGCGTGAATCGCCTATGATTTAAGAAATTCAGCCATTTTTATTGAAAATTTCGCCTTTTCTCTAGGAGCCCCCATGTCCAATTTGGTTAGCGTGGATTTCACCGACGGTATCCTGATCATTACGATCAATCGCCCTGAGGCGCGTAACGCCATCAGTTTCGAAACTGCACAGCAGCTTTCCGCGGCCTTTGACGAAATGGACGTCCGGGATGATGTCAAGATCGGGATCCTGACTGGAGCAGGCGGGACCTTCTGCTCTGGCATGGACTTGAAGGACTTTGCCAAAACGCGCAAGCGTTCATCGGTGGAGGGCAAGGGTTTTGGTGGATTAAATGAAGCGCCTCCCAAAAAGCCACTCATCGCTGCGATCGAGGGCTATGCAGTGGCAGGTGGTTTTGAAATGGTGCTGGCTTGCGATTTGATTGTTGCCGCGAACAACGCCAAATTCGGTTTGCCCGAGGTCAAACGTGGGCTGGTCGCGGGTGGTGGAGGTTTGGTGCGATTGCCGCGTCAGATTCCCTATCATGTTGCGATGGAGGTTTTGCTGACGGGTGATATGTTGTCGGTCGAGCGTGCCTACCAGCTTGGTTTGGTGAATGTGGTGACTGATCCGGGTCAGGCCTTGTCCGAAGCGATGAAATTAGCTGCCCGAATCTGCGAAAATGGACCTTTGGCGATTCGAACTATCAAGGACGTCGTGGTCAAAGGGCTCGATTTTCCAGTCGCTGACATGTTCAAACTTCAGCGTCCTTTGACTGATCATATTTTTATGTCTGAAGATGCCCGAGAGGGCGCGACGGCGTTTGCGGAAAAGCGCAAGCCTGTCTGGAAAGGGAAATAAGGGGGATGAGTGCGTGAGTTTTACTCTTCACTGATCTTTTAAATATTTACATGTTTTTTCATATATCGAAACACAGATAGGGTTCTCCATGTCCATCACTATTCAAGAAGAAGATTTCGTCAATTCGATCGCTGATGCCATTCAGTTCATTAGTTACTACCATCCGGCGGATTACATCAAGCATTTGGCGCGCGCTTACGAGCGCGAAGAAAGCCCTGCGGCTAAGGATGCGATCGCGCAGATTCTGACCAATTCGCGCATGAGCGCAGAGGGACGCCGACCGATTTGCCAGGACACAGGCATCGTCAACGTCTTTTTGAAAATCGGTATGGATGTGCGTTTCAACTCCAAAAAGAGTATTCAGGAGTTATGCGATGAGGGTGTGCGCCGTGGCTACCTCAATCCGGATAATCCTCTACGCGCCTCGGTGCTGGATGATCCTATTTTTCTGCGTAAAAATACCAAGGACAATACGCCCTGTATCGTCAACGTTGAGCTGGTTCAAGGCAATACTGTCGACGTGCAAGTTGCGGCAAAGGGTGGCGGCTCGGAGAATAAGTCCAAGCTCGCGATGTTGAATCCTAATGACTCGATTGTGGACTGGGTCTTGAAAACCGTTCCAACAATGGGTGCAGGCTGGTGTCCGCCAGGGATGCTCGGAATCGGGGTCGGTGGCACAGCAGAAAAAGCCGTGCTGATGGCTAAGCACTCGCTGATGCAAGACTTGGATATGTATGAGTTGCTTGAGCGTGGTCCAAGCAATAAGCTCGAAGAGTTGCGCATTGAGATCTATCAAAAGGTCAACGCACTCGGTATTGGTGCACAGGGTTTAGGTGGTTTGACGACCGTGCTTGATGTGAAAATCGAGACCTTTGCTACACACGCTGCCTCGTTCCCCGTGGCCATGATTCCTAACTGTGCGGCAACACGTCATGCGCATTTTGTGTTGGATGGTTCGGGACCTGCACATCTGCATCGCCCCTCGCTGTCAGACTGGCCGGATGTGCATTGGGCGCCAGATTACAAGTCTTCTAAGCAAGTTGATCTGAACACGCTGACGCGTGAAGAAGTCGCTAGTTGGAAGCCAGGTCAGACCTTGTTGCTCAACGGAAAAATGTTGACCGGGCGCGATGCTGCGCACAAGCGCATTCAGGATATGTTGGCCAAAGGCGAGCCTTTGCCGGTCGACTTCCACGGCAAAATGATCTACTACGTGGGTCCAGTGGATCCTGTTGGCGGCGAGGTGGTGGGGCCAGCAGGTCCGACAACGTCTACGCGCATGGATAAGTTCACCGACATGATGCTTGAGAAAACAGGCTTGTTTGCCATGATTGGCAAGGCTGAGCGTGGTCCTGCTACGGTGGAGTCGATTCGTCAGCACAAGTCTGCTTATTTGATGGCGGTGGGTGGTGCGGCTTACTTGGTTTCTAAAGCGATTCGTGGCGCCAAGGTGATTGGTTTTGAGGATCTGGGTATGGAGGCGATCTATGAGTTTGATGTGGTGGATATGCCTGTGACGGTTGCTGTGGATTCTCAGGGTACTTCGGTGCATACGACGGGTCCTCGGGAGTGGTCGGCTAAGATTGCTGGGATTCCTGTGGTGGTGAGTTAAGGGTTTTCTGTGTGATTGCTTTTCATTGGTGAAAGCCACGCAGCGCTAAACAGTTCGGTGCGCTGGCTTTCTCGGCCTGCTTCGCAGGCTACCCTCAGACCCCTTGCGTTGACGGAGCCGACCCCTAACTCGCTTCGCTCAAACAGGGGGTCGTCTTTTTCCGTCA
>JBIKOQ010000372.1:0-2757 GCA_044357955.1 Burkholderiaceae bacterium
CCTTGATGTCGCAGGGTCAGAGCGAGTTTGAACTGCATGCTCGCGCCTTATTAGGCTTGCCTGTGGACACCTCCTTACGTTCGCCTGCAGCGAGTAGTGTGATTTATGGTGGGATCGAAGCTCAAGCGATTCGTTACGAAGGGGTTGCCGAAGCGTTGTCTGAGCCTGGCACCGATCTCCGCTTGTTTGGCAAGCCAGAGTCGTTCGTGAAGCGGCGTATGGGGGTGGCATTGGCCACGGACGCGTCGGTGGATCGGGCGCGCGCCAAGGCCCTGCGTGTTTCTGGCGCTATTCGTGTGAAAGCCGCTTAAACTACTTCATCTCATCTATGGATTACCCTTTGCGGAGCACTACCTCATGATCATGCCCATCATTGCCCCCTATCAGGACTCGATGGAAGTCGTACGAGGGTTGATCCGGACAATTCCAGACTGGCCCAAACCGGGTGTGATGTTTCGTGACATTACCCCGCTACTGCAAGACCCAAGAGCATTTCGTGTGCTGATCGATATTTTTGTCTATCGCCATATGCGTCAACGCATCGATGTGGTCGTTGGTATCGATGCCCGGGGGTTTATTTTTGGTAGCGCGTTGGCCTATGCCTTGGGCGTTGGTTTTGTACCCGTGCGTAAACAGGGAAAGCTGCCGCACAAAACCGTGGCGCAGTCCTATAGCCTTGAGTACGCCGACGCAACGGTTGAGGTCCACCAGGATGCAGTCAAGCCAGGGCAGAGGGTATTGCTAGTAGATGACTTGGTCGCCACGGGTGGCACCATGCTGGCCGCCATTAAGCTTTTGCAGTTGCTGGGCGGCAACGTCGTCGAGGCAGCAGCGGTGGTAGATCTGCCTGATCTTGGCGGCTCCAGCAAAATCGCTCAAACTGACACACCTTTTTTTAGTGTCTGTCAGTTTAGCGGGGACTGAGTTGCCGTTGTATCTGAGCGATCCTTACGAGCGATTTTTACAAAAATAATTTATAAGCGGGGTTGTCAGATTCGTTCCAATGCGGGTAGCCAACCTCTTCGAGGAAGGCTTTAAAAGCTTTTTTGCTGCCGGGAGGAACTTGGATGCCAATGAGGATCTGACCGTAGTCGGCGCCCTGATTGCGGTAATGGAACAGACTGATGTTCCAATCGGGTTTCATGGAGTTCAAAAAACGCATCAAGGCACCGGGCCGCTCAGGGAATTCGAAACGATAAAGCAACTCATTGCCGGCAAGGTTGGAGCGCCCCCCCACCATGTGCCGTAAATGGGTCTTTGCCATCTCATCGTGGGTCAGGTCTAGCGTATCAAAGCCGTGCTTGCGGAAGTTATTCGCGATTTTGTTGGGCTCGCCCAACGTGGATACTTGGATGCCGACAAAGACATAGGCTGAGGTTGCATCTGAAATGCGGTAATTAAACTCAGTGACATTGCGATTGCCGACAAGCTCGCAAAAAGCTCTGAAACTCCCGCGCTGTTCAGGGAGTGTTACAGCAAAAATGGCTTCGCGCGCCTCACCCACCTCCGCACGTTCCGCGACAAAGCGCAAACGGTCGAAATTCATGTTGGCTCCGCAGGCAATCGCGACAAGCGTTTTGCCCTTGAGTTTGTGCTCGGCGGCGTATTGCTTGGCGCCTGCGAGGGCGAGCGCACCCGCTGGCTCCAAGACGCTGCGCGTATCTTGAAAGACGTCTTTGATCGCAGCGCAGATGGCGTCCGTGTCGACGAGTACGTAGTCGTCCACCAGCGTGCGTGTCAGCCTAAAGGTTTCAACGCCGACTTGTTTAACGGCGGTGCCATCAGAGAACAGCCCGACATCGGTCAGGGTGATACGTCGACCGGCGCGCACGCTACGTACCATGGCATCCGAATCGATGGTTTGTACGCCGATGACTTTGATCTCAGGTCGAATTTGTTTGACATAGGCGGCGATCCCGCTAATCAGGCCGCCACCGCCGATCGCCACGAAAATTGCTTCGATGGGCTCGGCGTGTTGGCGCAAGATTTCCATACCGATCGTGCCTTGGCCTGCGATGACATCAGGGTCATCAAAGGGATGCACAAAGGTCAACTGCTGTTTTTTTTCTAGAGTGAGTGCATGTCCATACGCGTCGCTAAAGCTGTCGCCGTAAAGGACGACCTCGGCGCCAAGCGCGCGGACCGCGTCGGTTTTGACGCCCGGTGTCGTGGTGGGCATCACGATCACCGCCCTGCAGCCAAGGCGCTTGGCGGACAATGCGACGCCTTGGGCATGGTTGCCCGCGGAGGCGGCAATCACTCCGCGGGCGAGAGCGGTCTTGGGCAGATGGGCCATTTTGTTGTAGGCGCCACGCAGCTTGAAACTAAAGACGGACTGCGTGTCCTCGCGCTTGAGTAAAACGGTGTTGCCGATACGTTGAGAAAGCTGAGGGGCGTATTCCAACGGTGTTTCGACCGCAACGTCATACACTTTTGAAGTAAGGATACGTCTGAGATAATCCGTGGTCATGATGTTCCTGAGTAGACGGCGTACTGATTCGACATTATCCCATGGGGACTTTTTCTTGACCTGTAGTCACTGGAGTTTGCTCTGGACGCGCTCATACAAGACTTTTTGACCTGGCTGGCGATGCCAGGCGTGGGTTTGCCGGCAGTTTTTGCGGTGAGCTTGTTGGCGGCAACGATCTTGCCGCTTGGTTCTGAGCCTGTATTGCTAGGGTACTTGGCGGCGTTTCCAGAGATGTTTTGGCCGGCGATCTTGGTAGCCACGGTTGGTAACACCCTTGGGTCTCTCGT
>JBIKOQ010000373.1:0-2752 GCA_044357955.1 Burkholderiaceae bacterium
ATGACGGGATCAGGCCAACGGTTGTGCATTACACAGATGCGTATACGGGCTATGGTCCTATCACCGCAAGTGAGCATGGGTTGTCCTACTTTGCGTTACGTCCGCGCAAGGACCCCGGTGCGATCTATCTGCATAAAGAGGGTTATCGAGAAAGGTTACGACCCTCTCTGAAGCGCCATTTCACAACACCCATCATTAAATCGACTGAGCCTGTACTGGCCCATTTGATACAGCCTGTGGTTGAGTCACTTTTTGATGACAAGGACTATTCCTTAGCGGATGGCTTGGGAGCCTCTATTGTTCGCTTGGGACCTGGACAGGTTTACGCGGAGCATTGCACCGAAGAGAGTGGTGGTCAATATGTGATTGTTTTGCAAGGTCAGCTCAAAACGGTTGATCATGAAGGGATCAGTCAATGTTTTCAAGGATGGACGGTCCTTTTTGCTGAGCCCGGAACTGGCCCCGTATCCTTAGAGGCAGGTGATCTCGGGGCAGAGTTTCTGGTGCTCCAGTTTGGTCAGCGGTCGTGAGGTGAGCATTCATCATGCGTCAATGCCAACTCAATATGTGACGAGAGTGTATGAGTGAATCAATTGGTGTGATTGGATTAGGCAATGCGGGTATCGCTCTTGCGGGGGCTTTAGTCAGGCGGTTCGAGGTGTATGGTTTTGACCAAAAAGCGGCACGTATGCAGGAGTCGGAAAAGTTAGGCATCAAGCCTTGCGGCTCTGTAGCGGAACTGGTCAAAACGTGCGAGATTATTTTTTTATCTCTCCCAACCCCTGAGGCATCTCGCGCCGTTGCACAAAGTATGTCCTCGGTCAGCCTCTCAGGAAAACTCTTGATCGAAACCAGTACGGTTGATCCCAAGGATGTCATATGGTTGCTTGAGTTCGCGCAGACTCGAGGCGCGAGTGCGATGGATGCAGCCGTACTTGGGGGCATACAGAATCTCGCTGAGGGGAAAACAACGTTTTTAGTAGGCGCCGATCCGGGGGATTACGCGCGCGTTCAGACGATGCTCGAGAGTGTGTCAAAAAAGATCTTTTATATGGGTCCCGCCGGTAACGGCATGCGCATCAAGCTGATTAACAATGCCGTAGCGCATACGACGATGGTGGTGTTGCTCGAGGCTGCGGCGATGGCTGCGAAATCTGATATTCCTTTGGATGTTTTTTATGAGTTGATGAATAGTGATTCAGGCCTCACGCGTCCGCTCACGCATCGCCTCAAAGAGCGTGCCTATCGCGGTCAGTATGAGGGAGGTATGTCGACTGCCAACGCAAGAAAAGACTCTTTGCTAGCGCTTGCGATGGCGCAGGAGTTGCATGTCCCTGTCTTCACCATGCAGGCCTCACACACGGTATATGAAATCGGAATGCAGCAAGGTTTGGCCAATCTGGACTATGCGTCGATTGCGAAACTTTGGGAAAATTGGGGCGGTGTGTCCTTTAAAACGAAATAAGTACATTTATTTGCGTACAGGTGCCCAGCTAAAACTTCCAGGTGTCGCCTCGATCACGGCGCCGCTTGCGATCAGATTGTCACAGGCCTGAGCGTCAAAACCGAGCTCATGCAAAATCTCCCGCGTGTGTTGTCCGATCTCAGCAGGAGAAAGGGTGTGGAGGTCGCTTCTGTTGTCGTTCTTTTGTGGAAACTCAGGAATGTCAAAATCAAGTTCGCGGAACTTGACTGCGCGCAGTGTTCCAGGTTGATGTGCTTGGGGGGCGTCAAGCACACGTTCAAGTGGCAAGACCTCAGTAGAGCCAACGCCTGCCGTTTTTAACCTCCGCATGGCCTCGTCGAAATCAACACGTTTCATCGCATCACGTACGAGTTCTTCGACAGTCTCTCGGGCTTTCTTTCTCTCTCTGAGCGTACCGAAATCTTTGGTGGCGGCTTCTGGTAATTGCAAGGCTTCGCAAAATTTTGCCCAATGCGCGTCAGTGAGCATCAATAGGTAAATCCATCTTTCATCCCGAGTCATATAAGCGCCATAGCCCGGCATGCTGAACTCCCCACTGGGCTCGCGTTCTGCCCTTCCCAGAAGTTGCGTTTTGAGTTGCACGCCGACCAAGTCGCGGGCGGCAATGTGCAGACCCGTCTCATACAGTCCGACCTCGACATGTCGCTCTTGTTCGCGATTTTCGGCGCCTTGCAGAAAGGAGCCAAGCATACCGATGACCGCATAGGCGCCAGCAAACTGATCGTGATAAGACGGTCCCAGGCGACTGGGCCGACCGTTGACCCGGTTGCTTTCCATGATGCCCGTTGCTGCCTCTGCGACAGGATTGGAAGCTAAGTCATTTTCTTGGGGGCCCGGTCCATATCCTCTGATGTGGCAATAAATCAGATTAGGGTTGATGGCTGCACAGGCCTCTCGACTGACGCCGAGTTTGTGGGCAGCCTTGGGGGCGAGATTGTGCACAAGTCCGTCTGCCGATTTGAGCAAACGATAAAGTACATCCCGACCGCTTTCGAGGGAAAGGTCGAGGCAAATGCTTCTTTTTCCATGACTGTAGGCAATGAACGTGCCACTCGGACCTCCGCGGACGAGTTTACGGGTGGGATCTCCAGCAGGAGGCTCTACCTTAATGATCTCGGCACCGAGTTGGGAGAGGATATGGGTGGCAAAGGGCGCAGCCAGCATTGAGCCCAGCTCAATAATTCGACGTCCTGCGAGAGGTAACTGATGCATGATTTGTTTGTCATTAAACCAAATAATGCATTCTACACAGCGAGAAGAAGCCAA
>JBIKOQ010000374.1:0-2750 GCA_044357955.1 Burkholderiaceae bacterium
AATCGATCGCGTCGCGACGGCTGGTTTTAAAACCCTCGTGATCACAGTGGATACGCCGTCAGCATCGAATCGCGAAAACAATGTCCGTACGGGTTTTTCGACACCGTTGAGACCCAGTGTTCGTTTGGCTTGGGAGGGGGTCACGCATCCAAAGTGGTTGTTCGGCACCTTTTTAAAAACGCTGATGCGTCACGGCATGCCGCATTTTGAAAACTCGTTTGCGACCCGCGGCGCGCCCATCATGTCTAAAAATGTCTTGCGCGACTTTTCTTCGCGTGGCCATCTGAACTGGGACCATGTGCGCGAGATCCGAGCCCGTTGGAAAGGTCCGATGGTCATCAAGGGCATTTTGCATCCGGCAGATGCCGCGTTGGCGCGCCAGTACGGCATGGACGGTGTGATTGTTTCCAACCACGGTGGCCGTCAGCTTGATGGTGCGGTGGCGCCGTTACGGATGTTGCCGCAGATTCTTGAACAGTTCAAAGATGGCCCTGTGATGCTGGATAGCGGTGTGAGGCGTGGCACGGACGTATTAAAGGCCTTGGCGCTTGGCGCGCGTTGCGTGTTTCTGGGTCGCCCCTTCAACTACGCCGCCGCTGTGGGTGGACCCGCAGGCGTAGATCATGCGATTTCCTTGCTGTCGCAAGAAATTTCACGCAACATGGCGATGATGGGTATCAATCGTCTCAATGAACTCAGCCCGGCTTCCCTCATTCACGTCGGTAAGCGCTAAGCTTTTATTTTTTTCACACCATTTATTTTACAAAAACGGAGTCAACATGGCAGACCTAGGATTCGCAGTCAACACACACAAGCACACCGTCAGCAACGCGACGTTGAAAAAATTCGCTAAATTCGCCGTTGCGAACATCAGTGATGCCGTGAGCCGCACCAATGGAACAGTTGATCTGCGTCCGATCCACAAAGGTGGCCGCATTCTGGGTCGCGCCTTTACGGTCAAAACAGCGCCTGGCGATAACCTGATGGTGCACAAGGCGATTGATATGGCTGCCCCTGGCGATGTGATCGTGGTGGATGCGGGTGGTCCTCAACGCAACGCCATCATCGGTGAAATCATGTCGACTCTGGCTGCAAGCCGCAAGATCGCCGGTTTTGTGATCGACGGACCCATCCGTGACTTCGATGCCTTGAGCAAGGGTAAATTTCCCGTTTTCGCACGCTCCGTTTCGCACCGCGGTCCTTACAAAGAAGGCCCAGGCGAGATCAATGTCACCGTTTGTGTTGACGGCATGGTGGTGCATCCTGGCGACATCATTGTCGGCGATCAGGACGGCGTGTTCGCGATTCGTCCGGAAATAGCGGATCAATTGGCAAAGATTGTGGCCGATATCGAAAAGAAAGAAAAAGAGATTTTCGCCAAAATCGCTAAAGGTACATTGGATCGTAGCTGGGTCGATCAGTCCCTGCGCGCAAAAGGCGTTCTCAAGTAATACTTCACCGCTATAAGCGCATACCCTGATACACAGTAAGTGCTTAATCAATAAAAATCAGTCACACTGCCCACTCCGGTGGGCAGTCCATTATTGGACGGAGACAATGAATAAAAAGGTTGTGCGGTTTGATTTTTGGTTGAACCCAGCGTTTGATCGACACATGAGTGGCCTTAAAGACATTGATGTGTCCGTATGCCAGTACGCGGATGATGAGCAAAAGACACTTGCGCTTTTTAAAGAGGCGCACATCTACCATATCTGCGCGGCGCGCGATGAGGTTCCTTCGCAATGGTGGGTGGACGAAGCGCTGCTCAGCAAAATGCCTCATCTTTTGTGCGCCTCCACATCGGGTGCGGGCTACGATCCGGTCGATGTCGAGGCTTGCAATCGTCATGGTGTCCTAGTCGTGAACCAGTCTGGCTGCAACGCGAATTCTGTCGCCGAACACGCCATGGGGATGTTGCTGTCCGTCAAGCACCGGATCACGGAGTCCGACCGTGTCATGCGCGCCAATGCATACACCACGCGTGAAGACCTGATGGGCAATGATATTCGCGGCTCGACGATCGGCATCGTCGGTGTGGGAAATATCGGCACACGCATGGCGGAGTTGGCAAAAGGTTTTGACATGACCGTGCTGGGTTATGACCCGTATTTGTCTGATGAGGAAATTAAGCGACGCGGTGCGACCCCTGTGAGTTTCGAGGATCTTTTGGCGCGCTCCGACGTAGTAACGGTTCATTGCCCTCGAACCCCTGAAACGCTCAACTGGATTGGTGCCAAAGAGTTCCGTGCCATGAAAAAAGGCGCTGTCTTTATCGCGACCGCGCGTGGTGGCATCCACGATGAACAGGCACTGTACGAAGCCTTGCGGGACAAGCATCTCTCTGGTGCGGGACTGGATGTCTGGTCCGTCGAGCCTCCTGCACCTGATAATCCTCTTCTGAGTCTTCCCAATGTTACGGCGACCTATCACACCGCCGGCGTCAAACATGAGGCGCGTGGCAATGCTGCAGCCATGGGGGCAGCTCAAATCGAAGTGATCCTGCGTGGAGAACGTCCGCCGCGCTTGGTCAATCCTGAAGTATTTCCAGTGTTTTTGGAAAGATACAAAAAGATGTTTGCTTAACAACACTTAAACAGTACAACAGTCATAAACCGAGGAGAATGAGTATGAAAAAAGTCTTCAGTAAATTGGGTCGTCTGAGCTGCGTTGCCTTGCTAGCTGCGGCAGCTTGGTCTGGATCGGCAGCGGCGCAGTACCCCTCTAAACCTATTACGATGATTATCGCTTTC
>JBIKOQ010000035.1:0-8822 GCA_044357955.1 Burkholderiaceae bacterium
ACAGCTAAGCGCCCTTTTCTCGATGGTTGCTGTGACCTTGTCCATCCACGCGCAATCGCTTTCAGGTTCAGTCTCCGCACCTACCGCGACGCCCGCGCTCTCTGCATCGCAACTTCAGGATTTAGCTACATTACTGACCGGTAAAGAACCTGCTTCAGGCTTGCCAAGTGCGATTCGTGACAATCTAAAGTGGAAAATCTACACCAAAGAGGTGCAGAACAATTGGGCCGAGTACACCCAAAAAATCGGCGTGCCGATGGAAAACTGGGCCAAGCAGCACATCAACAATAGCGCTGACACTATTTTCTACCCCTTTTCGGGCCCGGACTTCACCACCGTTTATCAGCTTTTCCCAGAGGCTAAACGCTATGTAATGGTGGCAATGCAGCATGCTGGCCGTCCGATGGATTTGGGCGGCTACTCTCCTCTCATTACCGACCAAAGTCTGGAACAGCTGATCTCCGCGTGGCAGCTCTACGGAACACACGGCTTTTTTGTGACCTCCTACCTTGACCGCTACTTCTACGCGAGTCAGGGAAAGATCGGCGCAAGTACCTTCATCGCCATTTTTCTTAAACTCCAGGGGTTCGACATTGAGCGCGCGACCCCAATCAGGGTCGGCGCACAGGGCGAGGTCGAAGAGCTCTCTCAGGACACCCCCGTTTGGAACTCCGTACGATTTAACGCAACCAAAAACGGCAAACCCATTGTTTTAGACTATCTCAGGATGGACCTGTCCAATGAGGGTTTACAAGCAGCCCCCCAGAACATCAAGTTTGTTCAAGAGATGTCCGTCAATCCCACCTTATTCAAAGCGGCCTCACACCTTCCTCAAAACGCCAATTTCAACATCATCGCACGCGCTGTTTTGGAGCGTGCGCCATTGATTGTGCAGGATGAGACCGGGATCAGCTATACGCCGCTGAGCCAGCAATTCGACACCGCGATGTTCGGTAAGTTTACGATCCCACATCATGCGTTTCTGAGCTATCAGGCTGATCTCATTCGTGCCTATGCCCAACGCACAGACATCCAGCCCTTGAATTTTCGCGTGGGCTACTACAAAGACGGTAATTATGTCCTGATCGTGGCGCGACGAAAAAGGTAATGCGCAACCCAAAATTGAACGAATAGGTCCGGACTTTAAGAGGCCTTTGGAAATACCAGCGTAAAGCTGGTATTTTTTTCATTGGAGATCACCGTAATGGTTCCGCCATGCGCTAGCATCAAAGATCGAGTGATAGAAAGACCTAATCCTGTACCACTATGCTCGGGATGCGGACGAGACTTCTGCGTGCGATAAAAACGATCGAACAAA
Source organism: Burkholderiaceae bacterium (assembly GCA_044357955.1). Taxonomy (GTDB): domain Bacteria; phylum Pseudomonadota; class Gammaproteobacteria; order Burkholderiales; family Burkholderiaceae_B; genus Zwartia. The sequence continues at coordinate 1,319 of JBIKOQ010000035.1, forward strand.
CGCGGAATCACGGCCTCATCGATCGGGTGACCTTCGTTTTTAACAGTCAGCTCAACCACATCGGATAGGCGCGTGACGATGACCTCGACCACAGAGTTCTTAAGGGCATGACGCAACGCATTGGAGAGTAAATTATCGATGGCACGCCGCACCATCAATCGATCGCCGACAATCGTCGCATCGCCTTGGAGTGACAAGCCGATACCCGCCTCTTCGGCAACAGCCTCATAAAAGTCAAACAGAGCCTGCACCTCTTTGCCCAGAGAGAGAGGTTCGCGGTTGGGCAACTCAAGCCCATGTTCTGTCTTGGCCAAATACAACATATCGGACACCATGCGCGCTAAGCGCTGAAATTCCTCGGCATTCGATGCGAGGATATCCCGATATGACTCGGCATCGCGATCTCGCGTGAGAGTGACTTGTGTTTGCGTCAATAAGTTTGTGATCGGCGTGCGAAGCTCGTGCGCCAAATCGCTTGAAAACTCCGAGATACGCTCAAAATCCTGCTCCAAGCGCTCGAGCATGAGATTCAATCCCTGCGCAAGTTCGACGAGTTCGATTGAACTGTCCGCAGTCGGCATCCGGACATTTAACTGACGCGCATCGATATTGCGGGCGCGTTCTCGCATCACACGCAGTGGAGCCAGTCCGCGCCGTGCGGCCCACCAACCCAATAGCCCGCTGAGCAGCGTGGCGACAAACAGATAAATCGCCAAGGTGTAATGAAGCTGTGTCATAAAGTGCGTGTGATGATGCGTGTCCAAACCCAATAACAGAGACCCGCCTTGTGGCAACGGCACTTTGATGCCGCGCAATGTCATACCCCCTGCTTGCCAGTCGTAGGAGGTATCGGGCGGGACTTTGGCGGCACTCAACGCAGAAAAATCTACCCCTTGGACCACGGGCCCTGAAGATGCGCCGTCACTCAGTGCAATATAAAGCCCCTCGTGACTGTCCATCTGTTGCGCCAGTAACGCAAGCACGGCACTTGATTCAGAGGTCTGCGCTAAACCGCGTTGAACCAAACTCGCTTTGCCCTGCAAATATGCCAGATCTAAGTCGACGAAATGCAAATAGCTTGCACGCGCGACCATCACCCCGAGACCGCACAACACCAGAGCCGAGATCAAGGCGTACAAAATCGTCAACCGGGAAACAAGCGTCAAACGTATCAACATTAAGCTGTCCTGTTCGCTTCGAGAACGTAGCCCATCCCGCGCACTGTTTGAATGAGTCGAACATCGAATCCTTCGTCGACCTTGGCACGTAATCTACGCATCGCAACCTCGATTACATTCGTATCACTGTCGAAATTCATGTCCCAAACTAGGGAGGCAATTAAAGAGCGCGGCAGGACTTCACCTTGGCGGCGCACCAGCAACTCCAATAAACCGAACTCCTTGGGGGTGAGGTCAATCCTTTTCCCTGCGCGTGAGACGCGGCGCCTGAGCAGATCGACCTCGAGGTCCGCTACCTGCAAAACAGAACTCTCCACCGAGGCAGGTCCTCGTCGTAAAACATTACGTACCCGCGCTAATAGCTCGGCAAAAGAAAAAGGCTTAACCAGATAATCAGCCGCGCCGAGCTCAAGTCCTCGGACACGCTCTTCGACCTGATCCTTGGCCGTTAAAAATATCACCGGTGTAGTAATCCCTGCCTGAGTCAGCGCCTGTAAAACACCCCAGCCATCCATGCGAGGGAGCATCACGTCCAGAATGATCAAATCCTGATCACCTTCGATTCCGAGATGCAGACCATCAAGGCCGTCCTGAACGAGATCGACGGTAAAACCGGCCTCGCGCAAGCCCTGGCGCAAATAATCGCCTGTTTTAGGCTCATCCTCGACAATCAAAATTTTCAACAGGATGAACTCCCAAAGTCGGTATCGTGACAGATAGGCTATACCTTAGCACTCAGCTTGCGCAAGACAACGCGTTCAACATAACAATTTTGTAATGTTAGCGTCACGTCCGCTTACCCCAGCAAACACTACATTAGACAGATTGGATGGGGAGATACCCTCCCAGACATCCCAACGCTTTAACGCGACACAGACAACGATGCATTTTCTCCTTGCCCGATCCGGACTCAAGCATGGGCTCACAGTCTTGCTCGCCGTGACCGCATTCAGTCTGCCCGCTCTGGCTCGCGCTCAGGCCTCGCAACAGAGCGACCTCAGACAATGGCGTAACGCGAACACAGACGTAGGACGTTTCCAACGTGGTCATATTGATCTACTCAAAGCCGAGCAGAGTCGCGGTGCGCTGACTGAGCGCGACACAAATCTAACCATGGGATCCTTCAAGGAAGATCCAGCTGCGCCCGAACTCACCGAAGAGCTCGCCCGAAAAGCGGCACTCACGTTGCACGCCGATCTTCTGACAGGTCAGGCAATCAGCAGTGTCGAACGATCCACCCGAGACACGCAACTCCTCGGGCTACAGCAAGTGACCCACAAGCTCTGGATCGAAGCTGTCTCCGCCAAAGAACAGCTCAATATCCAGCACCGCATCGCTGAAGCAGCCAGTGTGTCGCTTGAACTCGCCAAGCGGATGGAAAAAGTCGGTAATTGGGGCCGCAACAGACTCATCGATGTCGAGATCGGCTACCAGTCCGCGCGCAATCAACTTCTTCAAGCCGATCAAGCCGCATTTAACAGTCGTCAGAAACTCTTTGGACAGATCGGCTCCGAACACTGGCGCTTACCAAACGCACTCCCCAAGCCGGGCAGCCTTGCCGGCTTGTCCGAACTCCTGACGCCACTTGAGCAACAGCTTGCCGACTTGCTGGCCCGCCATCCACAGTTCAGCATCCTGGAAAAAGAGGTGCAGTATTACGAGCGTATCGCCGGTCCCGCCATGCTTGAACAATGGCGAAAACAGCTCGACGTGATGTTGAGTGCCAGTTCAAGTTGGACCAGCGCGATTCCCACTCTGGATCGGACAAAAATTCTTTGGAACCACGATCTCGACAAAGCCATCAAAGCGCGGGCCGAGGCGCTGCGTTTGCGCATCAAGACTAAAAGCGATTTACAACAAGCCCGCGAACATTTGCGCGCGGCCCATACGCAAGCATCAGATATTTTGAACAAGCTGCAAAATTTGTATAACGGCGCCGAAGAAGAAGCGCTGATGCGCTACAACGGCATGTTTATCAGCACCTGGGACTTAATCGCCAAAGCGCAGACCAAGATGCAATCTAAGCTCGCCGTCGCACAAGCCAAACAGTCCTTTTGGATCGCTTTGACGGACATGCGTGCATTGCTTGCTGGCGCGCCCTACTCGGGTCCTGGCGGTAATGTCGGGGGTCCCGACACTAACAGCTCTCCTGGCAAAGGCCATTGAAATATTATGGAACGCAGAGACTTCATACACAGCGCACTCCTCGGTCTGGCCGGCACGGTCACCGCGACTGCGATTGGCAAGCATGCTCTAGCCAATGTACCCGAGCCGATTTATCAACCGAGCGCCAGCACAGCGCCGCCATGGCGCGGTCCTGAAACAGAAGGTCCTGAGGCGCGCTATCGGCCCGTCGTGACGCTGAACGGCTGGACTCTTCCCTATCGAATGAACGAGGGTGTCAAAGAGTTTCATCTGGTCGCCGAACCTGTCGTTCGTGAAATGGCACCTGGTTTCAAAGTGAATATGTGGGGCTACAACGGTCAGAGCCCAGGCCCCACCATCGAAGTTGTCGAGGGTGATCGTGTCCGCATTTTTGTCACCAATCGCCTGCCTGAAAAGACCACGATTCACTGGCATGGACAGAGACTACCGAACGGCATGGATGGGGTGAGCGGTCTGAACCAGCTCCCTATTCCCGTGGGTAAAACCTTTGTCTATGAATTCGTCGCGAAACGGCCCGGGACCTTCATGTACCACCCTCATGCCGACGAGATGACACAGATGGCGATGGGGATGATGGGATTTTGGGTCACTCACCCCAAAGGCAAGCACCCCAACATCAGTGAAGTCGACCGTGATTATTGCCTGTTGCTTAATGCGTTTGATGTCGAACCCGGCAGCAAAACGCCCAAGGTCAATACCATGCTGGATTTCAATATTTGGTCCTTTAACAGTCGGGTCTATCCCGGTCTCTCACCGCTGGTCGCCAGACTCGGGGATCGCGTCCGTATTCGTCTTGGCAACCTGACGATGACGAATCACCCCTTCCACGTGCATGGCATCGAGTTCGAAGTCACAGGTACAGATGGCGGGCCAGTGCCCGTCTCCGCGCGTTGGCCTGAAGTCACCGCGGATATCGCGGTCGGTCAGATGCGCCAAATCGAGTTCATCGCTGACGAACCTGGTGACTGGGCCGTGCACTGCCACAAGAGCCACCACACCATGGGTGCCATGGGTCACGATGTTCCGACCATGATCGGCATTAACCATCAAGGCCTGGTCGGACGACTCCAGAAAGTCGTTCCCGACTATATGGTAATGGGCGAACGCGGCATGTACGACATGAAAGAAATGGAAATGGAATTGCCCCCCAATACGATACCCATGATGGCCGGCACAGGCCCTTATGGACCCATCGGAATGGGAGGCATGTTCACCACGCTCAAAGTGCGCGAAAATCAAAAGCCAGGCGACTATTCAGACCCAGGCTGGTACAAGCAACCCCCGGGAACACAGGCCTACGAGTACAAAGGCAACCTTCCTGCGGTGAATCGGAATCATCCCGCTCAGTCCGGTGTTGCGCCTGCGGGTGCATCCGCGACACCTTCAGCGGGGAACGGCAATGCCCAGGCTCGCAAGCCGAGCCCGTCGACAAGCGGTTCACACCAACACTGATTGATTCACACTTCAAACAGACACCATATCATGATGAAAAAAATATTCGCTCCTTTGCTCTTGAGTCTCTTGTGCACGACCATACCCCTTCCGGTATTCGCGCATCAGGCCGGTCACAAAGGTCACCAGGACATGCCCAAGGAACAAAAGGAATGGGGGATCGGCGGTGATGCTAAGGCCGTGACCCGCACCATTGAGATTACGATGCTCGACACCATGCGCTTTGTGCCAGAGCAAATCACTGTCAAACAAGGCGAGACGGTCAGGCTGAAGGTTAAAAATGTCGGTAAAGTGATGCACGAGTTGGTGATCGGCACGAAGCAAGAACTCGACACGCACGCGGAGATGATGAAAAAGCATCCCAATATGGAACATGACGAGCCCTACATGGCGCATGTCTCGCCAGGCAAAAGCGCCGATATCATCTGGAACTTTAATCGCGCCGGCCAGTTTGATTTTGCCTGCTTGCTTCCAGGGCACTATGAGGCCGGCATGGTCGGCAAGATCAATGTACTTGCGGGAGCCAAATAATGGGAATTAAAAAATCATGGGTACAGTGCGCATTGACTCTTGGCGCAATCGGCCTGAGCGCGAGTGTTTTAGCGCAGACGATGGCAGAAGGCGTTGTCCGCCGCATCGATCTGGATAACAACAAAATCACCATCCGTCATGGCGAGATTAAAGCACTCGATATGCCCCCAATGACCATGGTGTTTGTCGCCAAGCAACCCGCCCTCCTGAAATCGCTGGCTCCGGGGGACACCGTCGAATTTGAAGCGTTCGAAGCAAACGGTCAGTATTCAATTGGAAAAATTCAAAAGAAATAAAAGACCAAGCTCGGGTCAGTCGTTTTAGGCCCGAGTACTCGGCGTCGCAGGATCATCAAGAAAAGAACCCGCCCTAAGCGTGACGACCAAGGTATCACGCCAACCGTTTTCGTCCGTAGGTTGGATCGGTGTCGTTTCATGGATCACGCGCTCATCGTCGAGCAAGAGCACTGACCACGGCTCAGCTAGGGTAAAACGCTGACCGAAGGGCGTGTTCATTTCAAACACCCTCGTTTCACCACCCTTGATGTGATGACGACCCACTAAAAAGACAGCGACCAAATGCACGCCATCTCGGTGTGCCCCTTCGGGGGTCGGGCGACCAATTCCACCCGCCGTGTCGATGCGAAATTGATGCGCTTCAGTAAACCATGTCTGTGCGCCATGCATCTCGGTGGCGACACGCCCTAAAAATCGAAGAAGCGCTTGCCAAGCAGCTGTTTGGGAAATCTGAGTTTCAATTGGTTCAAACCACCGATGCATACCACCGTGCAAGGCGTTGTAGGAAAGGGGCTGCCAATGTGCACGATGGGTCACTGCAGTGACCTGGTCGCCATCAAGCTTATAGCTGCCGTGACGGCGAAAGCGATAACGCCCACCGTCCTTGAGATATTGATCGGGTGCGAGCGACGCCCAGCTTTTTTCGAGTGCCTTGAGCTCAGCCAAAAGCGCTCCACTTAATTCGACGACGCTTTGAGCATTCAATACCGCAAAACCCTGTCGCCTAATCGTGGCGCCCAAGTCACTCGCTGGGGTTAAAGGCGGCTGCAGTGTTTGAATAGACATTTCATTCCAAGATATGCGCGTCTAGGTACTGGCGCTTGGCTCTTCGGGTGTTGGAGCCGGCGTGTCAAAACACATTTTTTCGCCGTCCCAACGCTGGCCACACCAGCATACCCCTTCTTCGTTGATGATGCAGGTACCGGAGCCACAACATCTTTGGTCTTCTTGCATGAGATCCCCTTTTATAGACAACTAGCGAGGACGAGCCGGCTGACCGAGACATGCCGTGTGTCGCGCGCCGTCATTCATCTCTGCAGGACGCAGGGTTGCATGTTTAGTACGACGTCCTGTGACCCGCTCTCGCCACAGTTTAAAGGATGAAGCTCGGAGTTCGGTGCGCATCAAGGCAATGACTTGCGACTCTCGCAAACCAAACTGAAGCGCGATCGCCTCAAAGGGCGTACGATCTTCCCAAGCCATCTCGATGATTCTTGAGATCTCGCTCGGTGTGCGCGTAGTCTTCATCATGCTCCAGAGCGCCCAGCGCCAAGGTATCCAATACAGGTTTGAAATCGTCCGCAGTCATTTCCCAATCCAGGGATAAATCAAAATCACCCGGTTTTCCTAATAATTTAAAAAGTGGAACGGCTTTCAAAAACTCGTTTTTGATGTGCTCATACTCAGCTTCCAACCACGCTGTCACATGACCCTGATCGTTGGTCTCGGCAGGAGGTAATTCAGACCCTCCAAAGATCGATACAACATCCCAAACGCTCAAACTCGTCAAATCACCGTCAAAGCGATGCCCACCGCGCGGCCCGCGATTAGACTTCAGTAATTGTCTCGTACGCAGACCTTTCAACAGATTTTCGACGTAAGACACGGATAGCCCGAGATGTCGGGCGAGATCTTGTGTCGTCAACGCCTCACCGCTTGGCAACTCGGCGAGCGCGACGACAAGGCTCAGAGCATGCTTGGATTCATTGGCGCTCATTTTTAATCCTTTGTCCTGTAACGAATAGATTCAGAACCTACAATATACGTCAAATACTGATTTATTCCATTCAAAATCTATATAAATAGATCATTCGCACATAAAAATATGATCTAATCTATTCAATATCTATTCAAAAATACTCTTTGTTGAGAGACCCATGG
>JBIKOQ010000376.1:0-2739 GCA_044357955.1 Burkholderiaceae bacterium
CCCCATTTACACTTCGAAGTCAGAAAAGATGATAAACCCCTCGATCCTCGTGCTTTTTTAGCTGGACAGCCGATGACAACAGCGGTGGCAAGTGCGCGACCTGTCACAGGGTCATCCTCGATGACATGGCAGCCGCGCGTGCGTTAAACTCGATGCCTTATTCGGCAATCACTGCCCTAACAATTTCTTAGTTGTTCTCGTGTCTTGACGCGAGGGCTCGAACAGGTTCATCACGCATGTTCTCTTTGCTAAAAAAAATCTTCGGTAGCCGTAACGACCGCACAATCAAACAGTTGACAAGGCAGGTTGAGCAAATCAATCAGCTCGAGCCACAGATGCAGGCCTTGTCGGACGAGGCGTTGCGCGCGAAAACGGATAGTTTTCGGGAGCGTATTCAAGCCGGGACCAAGCTCGACGCATTGTTGCCCGAAGCTTTCGCCGTCGTGCGCGAGGCGAGTGTGCGCGTGTTTGGTATGCGACATTTCGATGTGCAGTTGATCGGCGGTATGGTGTTGCATAGCGGGAAAATTGCCGAGATGCGAACCGGAGAGGGTAAGACCTTGATGGCGACGCTGCCGGTCTACCTTAACGCGCTGACAGAGCGTGGCGTTCACGTTGTGACGGTCAATGATTATCTGGCGCGACGAGACGCAGCCTGGATGGGACGCCTCTATCAATTTCTAGGCTTGTCCGTGGGCGTTGTGGTACCCCAGCAGAGTAACGAGGAAAAAATCGCCGCCTATCGCGCGGATATTACGTACGGTACCAATAACGAGTTTGGTTTTGATTATCTGCGTGACAACATGGAACATCGCGCGGAGGACCGTCGTCAGCGCGCGCTTGTATTCGCGATCGTTGACGAAGTGGATTCGATTTTGATCGATGAGGCACGTACGCCCTTGATCATCTCAGGACAAGCCGAAGACCATACTGAAATGTATATACGGGTCAACGTCGTACCGGCCATGTTGCAACGGATGGCGACTGAACCCAAGCCACAGGAGCCAGAACCCGAAGGACACTTTTGGGTCGATGAAAAAAATCATCAGGTCTTTCTCTCTGAGTCTGGACATGTGCGGTCCGAAGAAATCCTGACTGAGCTTGGCCTACTCCCTCCTGGTCAGTCTTTATATGAGGCGCGCAATATCACCCTGATGCATCATTTGATGGCTGCTTTGCGTGCGCACAATCTCTTCCATCGTGATCAGCACTATGTGGTGCAAGAAGGTGAGGTGGTGATTGTCGATGAGTTCACGGGTCGTCTGATGGCAGGTCGCCGTTGGTCTGATGGTTTGCATCAAGCTGTCGAAGCCAAAGAAGGCGTGCAAATTCAAAACGAAAATCAGACCATGGCGTCGATTACGTTCCAGAATTTTTTCCGCATGTACGAAAAGCTTGGCGGCATGACGGGTACGGCTGATACCGAAGCGTACGAGTTTCAGGAAATTTATGGACTTGAGACGGTCATTGTGCCGACTAATCGCCCGATGGTGCGTGCCGATCAGAACGATCAAATTTTTAAAACAGCGGGTGAAAAATTTAACGCAATTCTCGAAGATATTCGGGACTGCCAGCAGCGCGGTCAACCAGTGCTTGTGGGAACGACGAGTATTGAAAACTCCGAACTGCTTTCCGGCTTGTTGAATCAAGCAGGTTTGCGTCACGAAGTTCTTAACGCCAAGCAACATGCCCGAGAGGCGGAGATCGTGGCTCAGGCTGGCAAGCCTGGCAACATCACGATCGCAACCAATATGGCGGGTCGTGGAACGGATATCGTGTTGGGTGGCAGTATTGAAAAAATCATCGAGGCCGTGCGCGAAAATGAAACGCTGACCGAGGCAGATAAGTCCGCCCAGATCGAGTCGATTCGTACGCAATGGCAGCCGGTCAATGAACAAGTCAAGGCCGCAGGTGGTTTGCGCATCATCGGTACTGAACGTCATGAGTCGCGACGCATTGACAATCAGTTGCGCGGTCGTGCCGGACGTCAGGGCGATCCTGGTTCTTCACGTTTTTATTTGTCGCTCGAAGACCCGCTCATGCGTATTTTTGCGGGTGATCGCGTGCGAGCCATTATGGATCGACTCAAGCTTCCCGAGGGTGAGCCCATCGAGGCAGGTATGGTGTCGCGCTCAATCGAGACCGCACAGCGCAAGGTCGAGGGCCGTAACTTTGATGTTCGTAAACAATTGCTTGAATACGATGACGTCTCGAATGACCAACGCAAGGTACTCTACGCTCAGCGCAACGAGGTGCTCGAAGCGCAATCGGTCGCCGAGACTGTGGATAATTTGCGGACCGGGACATTTACTGATTTGGTGGCTACATATGTGCCGGCAGGTTCGGTCGAAGAGCAGTGGGATGTCGATGCTTTGCAAAAAGTGCTTGAGGCTGATTGGCAACTGACTGTCCCCTTGACGAATTTGTTGCGCGATGCCAAGAGTATTTCCGAAGAAGATATCCTTGAGCAGGTTCTCAAAGCGGCTGAGGCTGCCTATCAACAAAAAGTTGAGGCGGTAGGCGCGGAATCATGGTCAAGCTTTGAGCGCTCGATTATGTTGCAAGTAATCGATACGCAATGGCGCGAGCATCTTTCAGCGCTTGATCATTTGCGCCAGGGTATTCATTTGCGTGGGTATGCGCAAAAGAATCCCAAGCAAGAGTACAAGCGTGAAGCGTTCGAGCTGTTTTCAGGCATGCTCGATCGTATGCGCGATGACGTGGTGCGTGTCCTGATGA
>JBIKOQ010000377.1:0-2735 GCA_044357955.1 Burkholderiaceae bacterium
GCTTAAAAAAAACTTTCGCAAAGGACGCCAAGGTGAGCGGGTCCTCCTGTGCCAAATTTCCAACCTGAGAGACGTGGGAAATAATGTCCTTGATTGAATTGTGACCATCGACCTGTTGCAGCAGCAAGCACTCCAAAGGACTCAGCTTCGCACTCCAGTTGTATCGGCTGAGCGTGTCATTATTTAAGGTGCAGCGATAACGTAACTCGGGTATGCAGTGATCAACAGTCTGAGCGTCAAAGTTGATGTGATAGGACTCTTTGGGACGCTCTGGACGACACGCAGTAAAGAAATGGCAGGCATTATTGGTATTGATTCTCTCCATCACGGACCATTGCTGCGTCTCATCTAATGATGCAACAGAATGAAAGAACGCGTTGTCAGGTTGAGCGGAGGGGTAATAAGGGCTTTTTAGGAACAAGTCCTGAAAAACAAGTCCTGCAGCCTCAACCAAACTTAAACAATCTTGAATCGAAAAACTACGATCGCGTCCGTGTAAAAAGGTATCCACGAGACCAGCATCAAACCCCAAGTCTGGTGCAATATCTAGGTAGCCTTTGATGGGATGTTTTGGCGACAAAGCACTCAGCATCTCTCTGACGATCTTGAATGACAGTTCATTTTGCTCTAACCCCAGATCACGGGCGACGGATTGCAGCATCTCAACGCCGATCCTTCCGTATTTAGCGTAGAGCATGAGCGCCATAACACCCTCTCGCCGCAGGCATTGTGCGAGTGCGTCGATTCCTTTTTGAGGATCATTGAGGTGATGTAGCACGCCTGTGGAAACAATCAAGTCGAACTCACCGTTCAGTTCAGACGCTTGTTCAATTGGGAGCAAGTGAAGTTCGAGATTCTTCATCCCATACTTGTCTTTAAGAAACTGATGATGATTGAGCGAGGGCTGACTGACATCAATCGCGACGACTTTAGCCTGTGGATTATTAAAAGCAAATATCGCAGCCTGATTAGTGCCACAACCTGCAATCAAGATATCCAGATCCGTTTTTTTATTTCGGTCTGGCCAGAACATGGAGTGAGCATGACTAGGGTCAAACCATTGCCAATTATTTTTGATCCACAGTTCGAGATCAATAATCGGTTCGGGATACATCCATTTTTGATATTGGCTAGAGACGATATCTGCTAAGGGATTTTGCATATTCATTGAATTTAATCAGTCCTCGATAGACATCACAGCTTAATCATTAAGGGGCAAGCACAATCGCATCCACTTCAGAACGGTAAATCAATGCCATGCACCGTTGCTTTAAGCCATCGAAAGGTAAAGCAAGTAAATTCCCAGTCGCATCAAACGTTTGATAGGGCGTTGTTACAAAACATCTCAGCCCTTTGATCTTGAAGCTTTCTTGCCTCTTCTTCGCCGCTTCTAACTGATCAACATATTCAATCGGGATCCTGCCATCGCCGTGCATGATTTGCGCAAAGAAAGTGGGAAGATAGGACCTTGAAATTTCTGCACCACCAAGAAGTGGTGCAAAGTTCACTTCATTAATGACCGCACCGTTTTCATACCATGGTTGAGTAATATCTGCGCTAATCATGTCAACGCCAGCAGTGTGCAATCCAAAGAGTGCGGCAGCCGTCAGTGCTGCCGATACATTCTCCGGATGAATGTGTATCGTCACATCTTCATCAATGCCACCCCAAGCCGTAGACTCTATGGGGCGAAGTGGTACCCAAGTTCCAGGCAAAGGCACAGAAGCTTCTGTCAGATTCGCTTTGGCAAGCGTTGCACGGGCAAGGTCGTCAAGAGATTGAGCCTCTTTGCGCAGCCATGGTGCAATTAAAGTCTGGGCCGCGGCATGATCCACTACGAGTTGTTCAATGCTTTTAACGCCATCCCCCTGAACGGATATTGGCAACCGCTTCACTGCATACAAGAGTTGCTTGCCGACGATAAAAATTCTGTGGCATACCCCAGCAACTTGACGCTCAACAAGGACCTGTCGGGAGGGAGTCTTGTCGCAGGCTGAGAAGAATGCAGTTTTGAGCGTCTCATTGTCTCGAATGTCGACCGTCACTCCCTCACCGCGCTCCTGATCAATCGGTTTAACAACAACAGGGAAACCAATTTGCTCAGCTGCCGTGGATGCCTGCTGAACTGTTGATACAGAAATATGTACAGGGGCGGGTAATCCTGCCATTTTAAGTACATTGGCAGTTGATACTTTGCTTTGCGTGAGTCTTACGCCGATCGCGGAGTCTCGAAGTGTTGTGCTGCGATCGAGGATTACGGCTTGACTGCCCCAGCCAAGCTGATAAATGCCAAGTCCTATATGTAAAAATGGGATACCAAGTTCGCAAGCGACCCTGAGGGTCGGAATCGTAGATTTACCCGCAGGAACAAACGGCATCAGAGGCTGAATTAACTTCTGCTCAACGGTATCAAAAACGTGTTTTTTATTTGGTAGCGTCGCCGGGTACTTCATGATCCAAGCGCACACGTCCAGAGCAACACTTAGTATTTTTTTATAGACGTGTAACGCGATACCTTGAGTGGCAGGTACTAATATCTCAAGCTGATAATTGCCCAGCGATGAATCAGTTTTACTAAATTTTTGAATGACCGGAAGATCAAAAACGGGTAGTCGTACAAGCGTAAAAAAAACTTGAGATAACCGTAAAAAAGCGTGAATGAAAATCTTCTCATGCGCCTCTATGTTTTGAAGTGCTTGTAATGATGAGGCGTCTAGAGCCTCAAAAGCAACTTT
>JBIKOQ010000379.1:0-2724 GCA_044357955.1 Burkholderiaceae bacterium
ACAGGGCAAAGACCGCAGACTGTTGTTCAGCGGTCATTTCCTGGATATCGTCGACTGCGATGATTTCTGCGCGGTTCAGGTCTGTGGAAAGGGTGGCTAGCGCCATGATGTCCGTCGGAGGGGTCGCGATTTCGATCAGATGGGCTTTTTTATCTTTGATGATGGCCTGGAGCAAATGACTACGTCCACAGCCAGGCGGGCCCCACAAATACAACGCTCGACCCCGAGACAAGTCCTTGGCCGCTGCGATGGCGGCGGCGTTGGCGCCCACGACTGTATTGTCCAAACTAGGACTTTGGGCGGGTGTAATCTCTAGAAGTAACTGCCGACTCATCGACTCATCGTAAAATTGGTAAAAATACGGACGAAAGTCCACAATTGTCACACAACCACGGCTTTTTCCCATGACTCAACCTCAAGCACCTCTGACTTACCGCGACGCTGGCGTCGATATTGACGCGGGCGATGCCCTTGTAGACCGTATTAAGCCTCTGGCGGCGCGCACGATGCGCGAGGGGGTTTTGGCGGGTATCGGTGGTTTTGGCGCGCTCTTCGAGGTGCCAAAGCGTTACAAAGAACCTGTTCTCGTATCGGGCACGGATGGCGTCGGGACCAAGCTCAAGCTTGCGTTTGATTGGCAGCGCCACGACACGGTGGGGATCGATCTGGTCGCCATGAGCGTCAACGACATTCTGGTGCAGGGTGCAGAGCCGCTCTTTTTCTTGGATTACTTCGCCTGCGGCAAGCTGTCCGTGGACGTCGCGGCCCAAGTCGTGGGCGGCATCGCCAAGGGCTGCGAGCTGTCGGGTTGTGCTCTGATTGGTGGTGAAACGGCTGAAATGCCCGGTATGTATCCGGATGGCGAGTACGATTTGGCCGGTTTTGCTGTTGGTGCCGCTGAAAAATCACTGCTCATCGATGGGAAGTCGATCCAGCCAGGCGATGTGGTGTTGGGCTTAGCCTCGAGCGGTGCCCATTCAAACGGTTACTCCTTGCTGCGTAAAATCCTGCAGCGTGCCAACGCGCGTCCCGAACAAGACTTCCATGGTCAAGCTTTGGGCGATGTCGTGATGGCGCCTACGCATCTTTACGTTAAACCCGTCTTGGCTGTTCTCAAGGATTTTGGTAAACAAATCAAAGGTTTAGCGCACATCACGGGTGGCGGTTTGCTCGATAACGTCCCACGTATTCTTCAGCCTGGTTTGCAAGCGCGCTTACACCGCGATGCCTGGCAAATGCCCAAGTTGTTTAGTTGGTTGCAGCAACAGGGTGGTGTGGCGGATACTGAAATGTATCGCGTGTTCAATTGTGGAATTGGTATGGTTGCGGTCGTGCCTGCCGCTCAAGCAGAGGCGATCAGTCAGGCTCTCAGAGCACAGGGTGAAACGGTTTATCAACTCGGAGAAATTGCTGAGTGCGCTGCGACAGATGCCCAAACGGTTGTGCTTTAACTCAATTCACAATCGTTCGGTCATCGATCAGTTGACTGATGATTGCTAAGGCTTGATCGCATGCATTCGGAGCATCTGCCTCAACGGTCATACGTTGCGGCAGGCTACGTAACCAAGTCAGCTGTCTTTTTGCGAGTTGTCGGGTCGCGGCGATGGCTTGTTCTCTCGCTTGTTCTTTCGTGATGTCTCCGTCCATCAGGGACCAGAGTTGTCGATAGCCCACGCAGCGGATCGAAGGTAAATCCGTATGGAGATCACCGCGCGCACGTAATGCCTCGACTTCTTTGATCAAACCCTCTGCGAGCATCTGATCGAAACGTAAAGCGATACGCTGATGCAAGTGACTCCGCTGTGCAGGCTCTAGGCTCAGCGTGACCGTTCTCATTGGCTGATCTGTTTGTGCAGGGACGTTGAGTAATTCAGACATGGGCTTGCCGCTCAGATGCCAAATTTCAAGTGCCCTCTGAATACGTTGACTGTCATTGGGCGAGAGCCTTGCTGCCGTGATGGGATCGATCTGACCAAGTTGCGTATGCATCGCGGGCCAACCGATCGCTAAAGCGCGTGACTCCAACTCCTGTCTAAGCGCAGGGTCTGCCGTAGGTAAATCATTGAGTCCCTCGCGCAGTGCTTTGAAATAAAGCATCGTGCCACCCACCAATACAGGCAAGCGTCCGCGCGCTTGGATTTGCGTCACGCACGCAAGCGCATCGCGTCGAAAGGCGGCAGCCGAATAAGATTCGAGTGGATCCAAAATATCTAATAAATGGTGACAAACCAGTGTGCGCTCCTCGCGTGAGGGCTTGGCCGTGCCAATATCCATGCCGCGATAGATCGTCGCCGAGTCAACATTAATCAGCTCGCATGGCCATTTCTCAGCGATCGCACGCGCGATCGCGCTCTTGCCACTGGCCGTTGGTCCTGCAATGCAAAGTAATGCGGGCGCTGTCATTGACCGCGCAAAAATAATTTGTCCAAGTCCGATACGTTCCAATGAACCCAGGTCGGACGCCCATGATTGCATTGATCGGCGCGTTCAGTCAGCTCCATTTGGCGAAGCAGCGCGTTCATTTCTTCGAGCGTCAATTGGCGATTGGCGCGCACAGCGCCATGGCATGCCATGGTTGCCAGTAAGGTGTTGCGTTGTTCGGTTAAAAGCTGACTCGCGCCAATCTGTTCAAGATCGCGCAAGACGCCTCGCGCAAGCGCTTCCAGATCGCCGCGCGCGAGCATTGCAGGAACGGCCCGTAGCGCCATGGTTTGCGGGCCCATG
>JBIKOQ010000125.1:0-5422 GCA_044357955.1 Burkholderiaceae bacterium
GGCTTGTCGCGGAATGGGCATCCCCTCACCGCGTGTTGCGGTTGCAGGTCTGAACCCGCATGCAGGTGAACAAGGTAAATTTGGAAGAGAAGACTTAGACATGATTGCGCCAGCCATCGCGTTGGCGCGCGCCAAAGGCATCGATGCTTCGGGTCCCTGGCCTGGTGATACGGTTTTTATGCGCGCTCGTCTTGGTGAGTTTGACATTTGCGTGGCGCAATATCACGACCAAGGCTTGATTCCCATCAAATACCTAGGCATTGACGATGGTGTCAATGTAACGGTCGGTTTACCTTTTGTACGAACCAGTGTGGATCATGGCACCGCATTCGATATTGCTGGGCAAGGTATTGCGGATCCAAACTCCCTTCGCACTGCGTTCAACTTAGCGTTGAAACTGACCGCAGCAACGTTTGAGACCTCGGCTAAGAAAGATTTTAATTAAGGGTATACCCTTGTTTTGAGTATTATTAATAAATAAACAGTTTAACTATCTCAGCTAAGTATATAATTTGCATAGTTTTTATACTTATAAGGGCGCTGGGAATGCGTGTTGGTCTTTTTTTACCCCTTCGCAATGTATGTCTTTCAAGCTTAGTCTGTCTGAGTTTGGCCCTTGCCAGCACTCAAAGTTTTGCGCAAAGTACGAGCTCGTCGAGTACTCAAGCCCCCAAACCTAAATCGTCACAAGCCCAGAAAGCAACAAGCAAGTCGACGACGGCTAAAAAAAATACGGCGAACAATACTAAGCCCAAACCTAAATCCACTGCGAACGCACAAAAGAAGAAAGCAGCACCTGCCGGCACTCCCCAAGGTACACGCGGCGTCAAATCAAGCTCCAACACAGGCAAGGCACTCGCCGCAGGGGCAACTACGGCAGCGGTCACAACTGCCGCTAGCGCCAAACGCGCGCATGCAGACCAACAGTCCGGCAACCCCTCGAGTGGCTTGCGTTCAAATGTGGTGTTCGTCCAAGATCTGAGCAGCAAGGCCGTGCTTTTTTCTCGTAACGATGAGGTCGCCCGTCCAATCGCTTCGATTACAAAATTGATGACGGCGCTGGTTGTCGTAGACGCAAAACAACCGTTTGATGAAATGTTACAAATCACGCAGGAAGACGTCGATGTCGTGAAATTCAGCCGCTCTCGTCTCGCCGTGGGTCAGAGACTCTCGCGCGGTGACATGCTGCATTTAGCACTCATGTCTTCAGAAAATCGTGCTGCTAACGCCTTGGGACGTCACTACCCAGGTGGCATGCCCGCTTTTGTGGCTGCAATGAATAACAAAGCGCGTGAATTAGGCATGAATAACAGTCGTTTTGTCGAACCCACTGGGCTGTCAAGCGCCAATGTCGCGACGCCAAGAGATTTAGTCAAGCTGATGCAGGCAACAGCAGCCCGCTCAAGTATTCGCTATTACTCAACGAATCAACAACACGAAATCTCAACGCGTGGACACGCGACGCTTTTTCGTAATACCAATATGCTCGTGACAAATCCAAACTGGGACATCAGAGTCTCAAAGACTGGTTTCATTAACGAAGCTGGACAGTGCCTCGTGATGGTAGCGCGCATCAACAACCGTGATACCGCCATCGTGCTGTTGAATGCGGATGGCAAAGGTACCCGCATTGGTGATGCCGTCAAGATTAGACAGCTCGTTCAAAACCGCCAAGCGGTTGCGATGAACAACCCTAGCGTGAATTAATAGCTCGCGCCACCACCCGCAAAATTTAAGAAACGCGTACTCGAACCCTGGAATGTCAAACGAACGGTCCCAATAGGTCCGTTTCGTTGTTTACCGATAATGATTTCTGCAGTCCCCTTATCGGGTGAATCAGGGTTGTAGACCTCGTCGCGATAAATAAACAGAATCAAGTCAGCATCCTGTTCGATTGCACCAGATTCGCGCAAATCGCTCATCACAGGTCGTTTGTTGGGACGCTGCTCGAGACTACGATTGAGCTGAGACAAGGCGATCACTGGACACTCAAGTTCTTTACCAAGTGCTTTGAGAGACCGGCTGATCTCAGAAATTTCGGTCGCCCGATTCTCACCCGCAGAGCTCGCACCCATGAGTTGTAAATAGTCGATCACGATGAGTCCAAGCTTGCCGCACTGACGTGCCAAGCGACGCGCTCGAGCGCGTACTTCTACCGAACTCAGTGCAGGAGTCTCATCGATATACATCTGAGCGTCTTGCATTCTCTGAACAGCATGCGTCACACGAGGCCAGTCATCCGCAAGCAACTTGCCTGTCCGCATGCGATGCTGATCCAACATGCCCACTGAACCCAACATACGCATTGCAAGTTGTACAGCCCCCATTTCCATTGAAAACACGGCGACGGGCAAGCCCTGTTCGATGGCGACATGTTCTGCAATATTCATGGCGAGCGAGGTTTTACCCATGGATGGTCGCCCCGCCACAATCACAAGATCCCCAGCCTGCAAACCTGAAGTCATGCGATCGAGGTCAGTAAAGCCCGTAGGTACCCCTGTGACATCGGTATCACCTTCGCGGTGATAGAGCTCATCGATACGCTCAACGACTTCGGAGAGCAAAGGCTGAATTTCTCTAAAACCTGCGCTCGCTTTCGCACCCTCTTGAGCAATCTTAAAAACCTTGGACTCGGCCTCATCGAGCAACTGACGCGCCTCTTTTCCTTGCGGATTAAAGGCTGTCGCAGCAATCTCATCGGCAACAGTCACCAGTTTGCGTAACATCGAACGCTCGCGAACAATTTCAGCATAGCGACGAATATTGGCTGCCGATGGCGTATTGTGCGCAAGAGCATTCAGATAGCCTAGGCCACCGACCTCCTCGGACTTTCCGACACTTGCGATCGACTCATGAACAGTCACGACATCAGCAGGTCGAGACAGGTTGATGAGTCGAGAGATATGCTGCCAAATCAGCCTATGATCATAGCGATAAAAGTCACTTTCATTGACCACATCCGTGATCCGTTCCCAAGCGCCATTATCAAGGAGAAGACCGCCCAACACGGATTGCTCCGCTTCGACAGAGTGTGGGGGAACACGTAAATATTCGAGTTGTGGATCTGGCGGATTATTCATGGATGCATCATAACCTTAAGGTCTTAGACCTGTACAAAAAACTGCGTCCTGACGCCCCCCGGCAGCAAAGACAAAAAAGCCGGCATGAGCCGGCTTTTTTGTGAGGTGCGACAGGTCCTGATCAGACCAAATCACCCACCACAACAACCGTAATATTGCTCACGACGTCAGGATGCAACGCAATCTGAATAGCCGTCTCACCGACAGCCTTCAGGGGGCCTTCTGGCAGACGAATTTGTGACTTTTCGATACCGGCGAAACCAGCAGCGACCAGACCCTGCGCAATATCCATATTGGTCACGGAACCAAATAAACGACCATCTACCCCAGCTTTTTGCTTGATGCTCAAAGCGAAGCTTTCGAGACGCGCGCCTAAAGCTTGGCAAGCAGCCAGTTTTTCAGCCTGTGCTTTTTCAAGCTCAGCTCGGCGAACTTCGAACTCCTTGAGGGCAGCCTCGGTTGCACGACGTGCTTTTTTCTGGGGAATCAGAAAGTTACGGGCATAGCCATCGCGCACGCGAACAACTTCACCGAGGTTTCCAACATTAACGACTTTTTCGAGCAGAATGATTTGCATAGTGTGCCCCGGGATCAGTTGTGGTTATCAGTGAAGGGCAACAAAGCCAAGAAGCGCGCACGCTTGATCGCTGAGTCGAGCTGTCGCTGATAGATTGCTTTGGTACCAGTCAAACGCGCAGGAATAATCTTGCCGTTTTCTTGGATGAAGTCACGCAGGGTATCGAGATCTTTGTAATCAATTTGATCAACATTAGCCGCACTGAAGCGGCAGAACTTACGACGCTTGAAAAGCGGGTTCTGTTGCGTGAATTTCTTTTTTTCTTTACGTTTACCGAAGAAAGCCATGATATGCCTTGTTCAAATTTGTTGAATATGCTGCGCATGCAGCCGATATTTTTGAGAATCTTTACGAACCGGAGCCAGAAAACCCTGAAGCCGGACCTTGCTACCTAAACGCATCGTGCCAGCCATCTGAGCCAAATCTCCCATCGCCACAACAACTAAACTCAGTGCGATGCGACGTAGTTGACCTGCTTCAGTCACCTCGGACTCATGTGAAAGTAAAAACTCCAAAACTGGAACCCCTGCGGGTGTATATCTCAAAGGAGACAGTTCAGAAATTAAGCCTTGCACTTCGAACCGATTCACTGCTAACCCATTGACCTCTGGCCGATCCACGACAATTCCGATTTACTCGATGTCGTCTGGTATTGATTCAGCGGATGCTTTGCGGGCCTCTTCGCGCTCGACTTGTTTCATCATGATTGAAGGCTCTGTCTCAGCAGCTTTGGTCTTGATCACAAGATGGCGGAGTACGGCGTCGTTGTAGCGGAAAGAATGTTCAAGCTCATCGAGCGTCGTTTGGCTGCACTCGATGTTGAAGCACAGGTAGTGTGCTTTGACGAGTTTTTGGATGGGATAAGCGAGCTGACGACGGCCCCAGTCTTCGGTGCGGTGGACTTTTCCACCTTGCGTCGTCACAAGCGCTTGATAGCGCTCAACCATGGCGGGCACTTGCTCGCTTTGGTCTGGGTGAACAATAAAAACAACTTCGTAATGGCGCATGCAATGCACTCCTAAGGATATCCGGAAAGAAGCACAACACTCCTACCGGGGGCAGCCCGCCGTACCTGACATAGGTCGGTCGAGCAAGAAAGCCTTGTATTTTCGCGTATTTAGCGCTTTATAGCAAATCAATTTGAGAAAAATCGCTTGCGAATCGCATTTTCTATGCCGTCTGCGTTCAGGCCCACGCCCGCAAGTAAAGCACCCTGTTCACCATGATCAATAAACCTATCCGGTAATCCTAAATGCAACAAAGGGGTGACGATTGCGTGCGCCGCGAGGGTTTCAGACACAGCCCCTCCAGCGCCCCCCATCAAAGAGCCTTCTTCTAGCGTGACAAGACCAAGGGGATGCTCGCCAGCCATTGCAAGTACCAGTTCTGTATCAAGTGGCTTGACAAAGCGCATGTCGACCACGGTCAGATTCAGGGTCTCAGCAGCTTTGAGCGCAGCAGGCAAAAGTGTTCCAAAGACTAGCACTGCGACGCCTGCCCCTCGTCTGCGAATGATGCCGCGACCCACCGGAACCGTAGCGAGACCGGCCTCGACTGCGACTCCGGATCCCGAACCTCTGGGATAGCGCACGGACGCGGGACCTGGATACTGATAACACGTGGTGAGCAGCAGACGCGTTTCATTTTCATCTGACGGCGTGGCCACAACCATGTTCGGAATACAGCGCAAGAACGCGATGTCATAGTTACCCGCATGGGTCGCACCATCGGCCCCCACCAAGCCGGCACGGTCAAGCGCAAAGGT
>JBIKOQ010000252.1:0-3641 GCA_044357955.1 Burkholderiaceae bacterium
CAGCTGATCATAGCCACGCTGAAGAAAAGTCGAATAAATGGCGAGAACAGGTTTTTGACCCTCGCAGGCGATCCCCGCAGCGAATGTGACCGCGTGTTGCTCTGCGATACCCACATCGAAATAACGCGTGGGGAAACGCCGCTCGAACTCCACCATGCCACTGCCCTCGCGCATGGCGGGGGTGATGCCATTGAGCCTGGGATCGCTCTCGGCCATGTCACAGAGCCATTGACCGAAAACTTGGGTAAAGGTGACCTTTGGGGGAGTGCTTGATTTTTGGATGCCGACCGCTGGATCAAACTTACCCGGACCGTGATAAAGCACCGGGTCAGCCTCGGCCAGTTTATAACCCTGCCCTTTTTTGGTCACGACATGCA
The DNA here is from genome assembly GCA_044357955.1 of Burkholderiaceae bacterium. GTDB lineage: Bacteria > Pseudomonadota > Gammaproteobacteria > Burkholderiales > Burkholderiaceae_B > Zwartia. The sequence continues at coordinate 378 of JBIKOQ010000252.1, forward strand.
AGAACTGCGGCCCTTTGAGGGCGCGCATATTTTGCAAAGTTGGGATGAGTGCATCGAGATCATGACCATCGATCGGGCCAACGTAGTTAAAGCCCATTTCCTCAAAAAGTGTCGCGGGCGTGACCATTCCCTTGGCGTGCTCCTCGAGACGTCGAGCCAGCTCGAGTACCGGTGGCACATGCTGAAGAACGGCACGACCTACGTTTTTAGCAGCAGCATAAAACTGCCCAGACAACAGCCTCGCAAAGTAATGATTTAACGCGCCGACAGGCGGGGAAATCGACATGTCATTATCGTTGAGAATCACCAGCAAATTGATACCAGGTGTCACACCGGCGTTATTCATTGCCTCGAAAGCCATGCCTGCAGTCATCGCGCCATCACCGATTACGGCAATGTGCTGACGAGAGATGCCCGCATTGCGCGACGCAACGGCCATGCCAAGCGCGGCGGATATCGAGGTAGACGAATGCGCTGTTCCAAACGCGTCGTATTCGGATTCAGAGCGCTTTGGGAAGCCTGAGATTCCGCCAAAATGGCGCAGTGAACCCATGGCGTCTTTACGTCCGGTCAGGATCTTGTGAGGATAGGACTGGTGTCCAACATCCCAAATAATGCGGTCGTGCGGCGTATCGTAAACGTGGTGGAGTGCAACCGTCAGCTCGACCGTGCCGAGGTTGGACGACAGATGTCCACCCGTACGCGAGACCGTTTGCAGGACAAAAGAACGGAGTTCATCGGCCAGCTTTTTAAGCTCGCGGCGATCCAGCGCCTTGAGGTCCGCGGGTCGTTGAATTCGATCAAGCAAATCTGTAGACATTTTTCTCGTCAGTGATCACGCAATACAATAAAGTCAGCCAATCCAGCCAAATACTGCCCGGACTCGCCCAAAGGAGCAATCGCCTGGATCGCATTTTGATGCAATTTTTGTGCAAAAGCCTGTGCTTGTTCAAGTCCCATCAAAGCAACATAGGTGGGCTTGTTGGCTGCGGCATCCTTGCCGGGTGTTTTACCCAAGGTCGAAGAATCAGCGGTCACATCCAAGACATCATCCACCACCTGAAAAGCCAAACCCATGGCGAGGCCGTAATCCTTGAGGGCCTGCTGCTGAGTCTCTGAGGCGCCAGCGGCGATCCCGCCAAGCATGACACTGGTCAACAATAACGCGCCAGTTTTGAGTTGGTGCATCTGCTGCAAAGCATCCCGTGAAAGGCTTTGCCCGACACTTGCCAAATCAATCGCCTGGCCACCCGCCATACCAAGACTGCCTGAAGCTTGAGCAAGGGCTTGGGTCGCTTTGACGACCCGCTCTGCATCGATCGGCATCTGCGACAAAAAATCAAAGGCCAGAGGCTGCAAAGCGTCTCCGGCCAACAATGCGGTCGCTTCGTCGTATTGCACATGCACGGTCGGCTGCCCCCGTCGAAGCGTGTCGTCGTCCATACAGGGCAAATCGTCATGCACGAGTGAATACGCGTGCACCAGCTCGACCGCCGCGGCAGAGCAATCTAGTGCACGCTCCAACGCGGGCTCGACCTGCTGTCCAGCGACACATCCATAACCGGCGGCGTAGACCAAGGCAGCGCGCACCCGCTTGCCCCCACCTAGCACTGCGTAACGCATGGCCTCATGCAAGCGCGCAGGAACGACTTCGGCCTGAGGCATTTCCCGATCGAGTACATGCTCGATATGGGCGGCGCGTGCACTGAGCCAAGAAGAAAAAACAGGTAAAGCAACACTCATTCTGCTTGTCGCTCCGCGCCATCAAAAGGACGTAGCAAACCGGCCTCCAGCACGCTAATTTGTTGCTCCGCCTGGGCCAGCCTCTCTTGACAGATACGCGTCAAGGCAACACCGCGTCGATAGGCGATCAGAGACTCTTCGAGAGGCAAGGCACCCGACTCCATTTTAGAGACAAGCTCCTCAAGTTGCGCGAGAGCCGTTTCAAAATCCTGAGGCAAGTCTGAGTGCGTCGTTGCAGCACTTTCCAGTGATGCTGACAGACTTGTCTGGGTCGATGATTTGGTGGGCTTACTCAAACGGAACTCCATTGGAGACTGCCTGGCATGACGCAAGACCCAGTGCAAGTCTAAACAAAAATAATAAGCAATTGTACGAGATTGGGGCGCACTCTGTACCGGATTGCATGGGTTACAATCTGGTCTTTATTATGGTGATCGGCCAAACCGATTTTTCTTCGCGCCAGAGCGATCTTAAACGCACTGGCTTGCTTCCATGCGGAGGGAATCATGACCGACATTGGTCGGATGGTGCATTTAGCCCCGGCTCGCACTCAGCTGCACGTCAATGCCTATTTTGACGAAGCGCTTTTTGCTCGCGAGCAAGCTAACATTTTTAAACAGTCCTCCTTGTATGTTGGGCATCACAAAAACGTGCCCAACCCTGGAGACTGGCGTAGTTTGTCCCATGAAAACAATGGGAGAGTACTCGTGCGCGGTGAAAACGGCATCGAGCTGCTTTCGAACGTCTGTCGTCACCGCCAAGCGCTCATGCTCGGTGGTCAGACCGGCAATGTCGCGGGGCATGTCAATACCCATGGCAATCTTGTGGGTACTGGTGGCAATATTGTTTGCCCCCTCCATCGTTGGACGTATGACAAAACAGGTCAACTGCTCGGCGCCCCTCAGTTTGAGGACAAGCCTTGTCTGAACTTAGAACGTTTTCCGCTTAAAGACTGCCACGGCTTGTTGTTCGAGGGCCCAAGAGATCCTTTGGCGGATATTGGCAATTTATTCAAACGGCCCGAATTCGACTTTTCCGACTATGTTCTCGACCACGTCGAAGTTCACCAGTGCAATTACAACTGGAAAACCTTTATTGAGGTTTATCTCGAGGACTATCACGTCGCACCCTTTCACCCGGGCTTGGGACACTTTGTGACCTGCAATGACTTATCCTGGGAGTTTTCTGAGCAGTACAGTATGCAGCGTGTGGGCGTTCATCGAGCGCTTTCACAGCCTGGCTCACCTGCCTATAAAACATGGCATGAAAAGCTGATGCAGTTCCGTCAAGGACGTGCGCCCGATTTCGGCGCAGTTTGGGTCACGTACTTTCCGACCCATATGATCGAGCTCTACCCCCACGTCTTGGTGCTATCGACGCTTTACCCAAAATCTCCTCAGGAAACCGTCAATATTGTCGAGTTTTACTACCCTGAGGAAATCGCCTTGTTTGAGCGCGAGTTTGTCCAAGCGCAACGCGAAGCCTACATGGAAACCGCGATCGAAGACGACGAAATCGCAG
>JBIKOQ010000032.1:0-9064 GCA_044357955.1 Burkholderiaceae bacterium
TTTCGGATCCGTGCCTGACGGGCAAGCTTGGCGCGGTATTGTGCCGCAGTTGCCACAGCGATGACATGCGCCATGCCGAGCTGATGGGCAATCTGTGCGCGATTGAGGTAGGCATGCAGGTTGAGCACGCGTGCCTGGATCAGTGCGGCAGTATAAGACGCAGCATCCGTTGCGCGATTCAAGGATGACTGATCATGCACGCGCCGACCTAGCTCAAGCATCAAACTCCAGGCCAATACGCCCACGCCGCACAATACTAAACCCATCAACATGACTTGCCCTGACTGGCGGCCGTTGCGCGACATCAACGCTTTGCAGCACCGGCGTTGCCAGTGAAGCTCTTGAGTGATTTTGCTTTCGCTTGCTCTTTTGCACCTTGCGATGCACTTTTGGCACTACGAGTTTGTTGGGTGCCGTCTTCGCCAGCGAGTTCTCTCGCAACGGCTGCGGTCTGTGCGCGAAGCACCTGTCCGAGATATTGATACACCGCAATCGCCGCTACGGCAACGAGCGCCACAATAATGATGTACTCGGTCATGCCCTGCCCGCGCTGCCGAACGAGCGTATGCCCGAGTGGTTTGATGGGAGCGCGTGTGGAATGTGACTGTTTGGATTGTTTGGATAGTTTGGATTGTTTGCTTGTTGAATGCACACCAGCCTCTCATTGAAAGTAAGAGGCGTAGTGTGCAGAGTGCGTGGCTTTGACTCAATTCGCAACAACCACAATGGCTCGATTAAGCCAGGTCACTGATCTGGCTTGACACTACCAGCCGTAAAATCGCGGCCAAGTCTGGATGTTTTGTTGTGTTGTCAGCACCTGATACTCAGGAAATTGAGCGGCCGTCGCGCAAGCGTGATTAGGCAAAAGACGTAATTGAGTCCCCACAGGAAAACGCGCCGCAATCGAAAGGTCGGGCTCATCACGACGGGAAATAATGCCATGCTCTTGATTGGCGCCTGTCATCATGTAGCCTGAGAGCGGCTCACCGTCAGCGGTGCACACCTGTCCGTAACCGAAATCAATCGTTTGCTTTTGGGTGCCTCGATCACGACTCATGGCCATCCATCCTGCATCGACGATGACCCACCCTTTTTCCTCTTGATGCCCAATGACCGTTGTCAATACACTCAGTGCAATATCGTCTGTCGCGCAAACACCAACGTTATGCATCACCAAATCAAAAAATACATAAACGCCAGCTCGAACTTCGGTGACGCCCTCGAGTTGACTGGCTGACAACGCCGTGGGTGTCGAACCCACACTGACAACCGGACATTGGAAGCCGGCCTCGCGCAAACGTTGGGAGGCGCGAACACAACCGGCGCGTTCTTGCTCCGCCATTTGCTCCAGCGCTTCGGGCGTATTGAGGTCGTAGCTTGAACCCGCATGGGTCATCACGCCAAATAACTCCGCACCACCGACGGCAAGCGCTTGGGCAACGCCTAGAAGCTGAGGACTCTCGGGTTTGATGCCAGAGCGATGGTCATCTGTATCAATTTCAATCATGACCTTGAAGCGAATGTTGTTGGCGATGCCAAAGGCAGAAATCGCCGCTGCGGACTGTACGCTATCGGTCAAAATCTTCAGGTCGCAACCCTTTTGCAGCAAGGCCAGCGCCTGGGGTAACTTGTTGGCAGTGATACCTACCGCGTAAAGAATATCGGTAATCCCAGCCGCAAAAAACTGCTCCGCTTCTTTGAGTGTAGAGACTGTAATCCCCCGCGCACCTGCTTTGATTTGAGCCTGGGTCACATTGACGCATTTGGATGTTTTAACGTGGGGCCGAAAACTGACACCCAAACGATTCATCCGCATTTGCATACGGCTAATATTGCGTTCCATGCGGGCAATATCAATCAAAGCAGCAGGTGTTGAGAGATCCGAAATTTTCATAAAGTGTCTGTGCATTTGCAGAAAGGTTGAGAACCCGCTTATTCTATCTCTACGCGCTTCTAGCTGCTTTTCCATGGGTGCCTCTTTTCTTTTTACTTCTGAATGCTTAATAAAATTGCCCCGCAGTTGCTCTCAGCGCTGTTTAAGTCACTCGGTATTTGGCCACTGACCCTCTTGCAAGTGATCGGGGTGTGCGCCGGATGGATCGCTTGGATACTGCCTAGTCGCTATAAAGAGCGAGCTTGGGTCAACCTGCGTCAAGCTTTTCCCGATGCCACACGCGGCATGCTTCGCTCAGCAATGCTTAGTAATGGGCAACTGATGTTTGAAATGCCCTTCTGGTGGACGCGACGCAATCAGGCTTTTCTCAACACCAAACTGCACTGTGACAACTGGGAGCAATTTCGACTCGCTCTTGCAAAAGGAAAAGGCGTGATCTTAATTTCGCCCCATGCAGGCTGCTTTGAATTGCTTGGGCCCGTCTACAGTAGTCACTTCCCTTCGACGGTATTGTTTAGACCCCCTAGAAAAGTGTGGTTGCAAGACTGGATTGTTGAGATGCGCTCGCGACCACAGCTCAAGATGGCACCTGCCAATCAAACAGGGGTCCGGGCCCTCGTCAAAACACTGATGCGGGGCAACACTATCGGAATATTGCCCGATCAGGTACCACCCGATGGTGAAGGCGTTCTAGCACCTTTTTTTGGACGTCCGGCCTATACGATGACCTTGGTTCAACGCCTGCAAAAACTGACAGGCGCGACGATCTTTGTGCTGGCGGCCAAACGCAATGGGATTGGTAAAGGGTATACGCTCGAATACAAGGAGCTGCTCGAACCCCTACCCGATGATATCGAAGCGGCCGCGGGTGCGGTCAATGCGGAAATGGAAGCAATGATTCGCAAAATGCCTGAGCAGTATTTGTGGGGCTACAACCGCTACAAGTCGCCAAAATCAAAAAAGCTCAGGGAATAGTGAAAAGGACGCGCTAAAGCGGTTGAGCCGCAGGATCCGCTCAATCCGCTCTACGGGCATGCGTACTGAGGACCTCGAGTGCCAGTCGGCCAGTTTTGTTATGGATTGAGGTTTGCACCACAGCCGTCATTCTTCCCTGATGAACAATTTTCGACTGTGCGTGAATAGCCTCGCCCTCGCCTGGACTGATATAGGTCGCCGTGACACCTGAGAGCATCCATTCCTCACCTAAAGCCGCATTGGCCGTCACCATGCCAAGCGCAAGGATGACGCCGCCCTGGACATGTCCAACCCGATTGGCAACGTGAGGGCCATTTAACACTTCACACGACGCACCGCGCTCTTGTGGAGAGGGACGAAAATTTAAAAAGTGTAAAGCAAAGTCCTCTCCGGTCCGATCGCAATGTTCGATACTGGCCTTGACGCGCTCCAGGATCCACTTTTCATCGCTTGTCAACGTTTGTAAGTCCAACGGTGGATCGACAGGTGCTTTTTTTTCAACCCAAGGCACCGCGGGGAGCGAGGCGCCGTTGGGTACGGGCAAGATCATGAAGGCCCCATAGCCCACCGCGATCAACGTCTGATCCGCTTTGATATGGGTCAAGCTCACCCCTTGTCCCCCCTTGGCACCTTGTAAGTAGCCCTGGGTATCAGTCACAGCCACCACACGTCCCGTCGGTCTTGCGCCCGTGAATTGGAGACTCAAGGAAACAGTGGCTAATCGGGTGCGGTCATCCCGTCCGAAACGTATGCCTGTCGCCAAGCCCATGTCGGCCAAAATAGCGAGTAAGACAAGGTGCACGCTCTGATCGCGGTCGGTATTTTGCGGTTCTGGATCGATATGAACTTCAGAATGCTCGGAGTTGGCGTTGTCGTAGACAAAATCAAAGAAGTTGCCGCAAAAGTGATAGCCGGGCGTACGTGTGAGTGCAATCGACCGCTTGGCTTTTTTATAAATGGGGTGATTGTCTAAATCGAGCGTTTTCATCCTTAAACCGTGCTCCGCCCCGTCAACGCCATGAGTCGCTGCTCAATGATGGCCTCTGCTTCGTCGACAATACGTCGCACTAATACCGCACAAGTAGGAATATCATGAATCAGGCCCTGAACCATACCAACAGTCCATATCCCGCCTTCAATGTCACCCTCCTCATAGACACGTCGCCCTTTGGCGCCTGAGACTTTTGGACCAATCTGCTCGATAGTCGCCCCTGCCTTTTCCATGTCGATAATGCTCTGGGCTAGCTGCGTACGGGCCACGCGACTGCTATTGCGAAGGCTACGTAAAATCAGCGCCGTATCTGTCTCGGCGTTATCGACAATCGCTTGCTTGATATTTAAATGGGCCGGGGACTCTTGGGTACACATGAAGCGTGTTCCCATGTTGATGCCCTCTGCGCCAAGCGCCAAGGCCGCAACCAGACCCTTACCATCACTAAATCCCCCAGAAGCAATCACAGGGATGCTTAGTTTTGCAACGGCCGAAGGGATCAAGATGAGCCCGGGAATGTCTTCTTCGCCAGTGTGACCCGCGCATTCGAAGCCATCAATGCTCACCATATCCACACCGATTTGCTGGGCCTTGAGTGCGTGACGCGCTGTCGTGCACTTGTGAATGACGGTAATGCCAGCGGCCTTGAGTGCAGGCATATGGGCAGAAGGATTATTGCCCGCGGTTTCAACAATTTTGATGCCGCAGTCAATAATCACATCCCGGTAAGCCTCATAAGGTATGGGCTTGAGCGTCGGTAAAAATGTCAGATTCACGGCAAAAGGACGGTCTGTCATCGTGCGTAAGCGCGCGATTTCATCTCGTAAGGCCTCGGGTGTAGGCTGAGTCAGTGCCGTCAAGGTGCCTAATGCACCCGCATTGGAAACAGCGGCGACGAGCTCGGCCCGACCGATCCACTGCATGCCTCCCTGAATAATGGGATGTTCGATTCCAAGCTTTTTTGTTAGTGCTGTATGCAAGATTGCTCCCTTTTTTGCTTGATTTTAATTTGGACAAATCACCAACTCGGCGGTGACTAGAATAGGATTTAAGCCTCTGGCAAGCCGCCCTTCTGAGATGCCACCTTTGTAATCCACCATGGCGACATCAAGCTCAGCAAGCGAGTGTCCCTGAGGTCCGCACACGATACGTCCTGAGCGAATCAACAACTCTGTGACAAAAGGCTCAACGGCGCTGCCGTCTTGAAACACTGCGCCCACCGTGCTGCCCACACCACCAAAAATTGTCGCACGCTCAATCTCGTGTGCACGACAAAAGTCCTCCAAGGCCGTACAGAAATCAATATTGGGCGCGAGCCTCAACGCATACGCAGTCTGATGCTGCGTCGCGGAGGTTTTCGGATGCGGCACTTGCGCACCGTCGACCAAGGGCATAAATAATGAAAAATGAGTCTCTGCATCGGGACAAACCGTGAAGGCCGCCGTGTCAAGTGCAATGCCGCTCAGTTGGATAGGAGCCGCCACAATGATTTGATCGGGCAATAAATGACCACAATGACGTCGACCACTGGGCTCAATCCAGACGGCGTGAGAGTGCAACCAAGGACGACCCTCCTTGAGTCCGTAGGTGACGGTGGCCGTTTCAAGGGTGACCTGGCCCTCAACAAAAAAGGTCTCACTAAAATAGACGGCATGTTCAGGGGTTTTTGAAAGAGCCGGCATTACGTAGCTAAATGCATCGAATGCACCCCCATTTAACGTGAACGCACCACTTTTTACACCCTGCGTCTCAGCCAGCTCGGTGACTGCGCGTAACAAGGTTTGCCCGGTGGAAAGCGAACCTTGCAGAGTGCGAGCAGAACTAGGCACATAAAAAATACGCTGCGAATCGGGTATTCCAGGGTGGGCAATATGACGCATGGTGGACATTTAAAGAGGATGAATGTTCGATATGGAGATCATAGCGATTATTGCCGACGTCGTACGCGTTGTCGTTGATTGGGTAATATTAAAGATTGCGTCAACACGCGCCAGATTCGCCCTACTCAGCAAACAGGACACGTAACATGGATTTTTCCCTGACCCCCGCACAACTCGAGCTGCAAGAACGCACTCGACGCTTTATCGCAGACAAGATTATTCCACTTGAAACAGATCCACGTGCAACTTCTCATGGACCTACTGAAGAGCTTCGCGCTCAGTTGGTAGGCCTGGCCCGCGAAGCAGGTTTATTGACGCCGCATGCCTCGATCGACATGGGTGGCTTGGGACTGACACATACGGACAAGGCGATCGTCTTTGAAGAAGCCGGTTATTCGACACTCGGCCCAACGGCCATGAATATCCATGCCCCCGACGAAGGCAACATCCACCTGATGGAGATGGTCGCTACCGAAGAACAAAAAGAGCGCTGGTTGCGCCCACAGGTCCAAGGATTGACGCGTTCTTGTTTTGCAATGACCGAGCCTCACCCCGGTGCGGGCGCGGATCCCTCGATGATGCTGACGACTGCGGTCAAAGACGGCGATCACTATGTGATTAACGGTACCAAATGGTTTATCACGGGTGCGCTAGGCGCCACGTACGTCATCATTATGGCAAAAATGGAAGATGGCTCTGCGACCATGTTCTTATCGGATATGAATCGCGAAGGTATCAGCGTCACCCGCCAAATGGATGCGATGGATAGCTGTTTTACCGGCGGTCATTGCGTCATGGAATTTACGAATGTTCGTATTCCAGCAACTGACGTGCTTGGAGAAATCGGCCGTGGCTTTAAGTACGCGCAAGTGCGCTTGGCCCCTGCTCGACTCACCCATTGCATGCGCTGGCTAGGACAAGCTCGACGTGCGCACGATATCGCCACAGAGTATGCGCGCACGCGCCAGGCGTTTGGACGCGCGCTGGGCAAGCACGAAGGCGTGGGCTTCATGCTTGCGGACAACGATATGGATATGCAGACTTCGCGTTTGCATATTGCGCATACCGCCTGGCTCTTAGATCAAGGACAAACTTGTAATTTTGAATCAAGTCGCGCAAAGGTCACGTGCTCAGAGGCCGAATGGCGCATTGTGGACCGTTGCGTCCAAATGCTGGGTGGTCAAGGTGTCACAGGCGAAACGATTGTGATGCGTATTTTTCTGGATATGCGCGCTTTCAGGATTTATGACGGCCCAAGCGAAGTGCATCGCTGGAGCATGGCCCGCAAGATCCTGGACGCAGCGGACAAACGCGCAGGCGTGCAGACAGGAGTGCAAGCAGGAGTTAAGGCATGAGCGCCACAGGATTCAATCACGCACTGTTTAGTCTGCAGGGTCGCACGGCGCTGGTCACGGGAGCCTCAAGCGGCATCGGCCGCCACATGGCAAAAACGCTCGCACAGGCGGGCGCCCATGTCATCGTCGCTGCGCGCCGCGTGGACAAACTTCAAACACTTGTCGACGAAATCAAAGCCTTGGGATCACAAGCCACTGCCGTATCACTCGACGTGACAAGCGCTGACAGTGTCAAGGCGTGCTTTGATCAAATCGAAGCGCTTGGACTCGTGGCAGATGTCATTATCAGCAATGCCGGCACAACCGTTGCAAAATCTGCGCTTGATCACACCGAGCAAGATTGGGACGATGTGATTGACACCAATTTAAAGGGTTGTTGGATGGTGGACACGGAGGCTGCCCGACGGCTTGTCAAGCACAAGAAGAAAGGCAGCATCATTAATATCGCGTCTATTCTCGGCGAACGTGTCGCCGGAGCGGTGGTGGCGTATGCGACGTCTAAAGCGGGCGTCATTCAGTTCACTAAAGCACTTGCGCTGGAGTTTGCACGCTATGGGATTCGTGTAAACGCGCTTTTACCAGGGTATGTTGTCACAGATCTCAATAGCGACTTTTTAGCGAGCGAGGCAGGCAAAAAACTTGAGTCACGCGTGCCCTTTCGGCGCTTTTGTCAGATGGAAGATTTGGACGGCCCCTTACTTTTGCTTGCGTCGGAAGCTAGCCAAGCCATGACGGGGACAAGCTTGCCCGTCGATTGGGGGCACCTGGTGAGCTCGTTATGAGTGACACGACCGCTCAACCCACTGGCGACTCGAACACCTATGGACAGTTCAGGCTTGAGGTGTTGGCAGACTGGCTGCGTGCGCAAGGGATTATTGAGCACGGCGCGCTTTCTTGTCAGCCCTTGACGGGTGGCCAATCAAATCCTACTTTTTTGCTGACAAACGGCGCGCAACAACTCGTTCTCCGTAAAAAACCGCCCGGTGTTTTACTGCCTTCTGCGCACGCCGTTGATCGTGAGTATCGCGTGATGAAGGCGCTGCAGGACAGCGATGTGCCTGTGCCGAAACTGTATGCGTTTAGTGATGACCTTGAAATTGTCGGCACGCCTTTTTACATCATGGAGTTCCTCAAGGGACGTGTGATAGTGGATCAGTCGCTGCCGGGCATGATCCCTGCGCAACGTGGCGCGATTTACGAAGAAATGAACCGCGTGATTGCGGCGCTCCATCAAGTTGATCCTGGCGCGGTGGGTCTTGAGACCTTTGGTAAGCCTGGAAATTACTTCCAGCGACAAATTGCGCGTTGGAGCCGCCAGTATCTGGAGTCCAACACTGAAGATATTGAGTCTTTGCACGCGTTGATTGAGTGGTTGCCTCAACATATTCCAGCGGGTGATCAAACGTCCATCGTGCATGGTGACTATCGCTTGGACAATTTGGTGTTCCATCCCACGCAGCCTCGTGCGATCGGCTTGCTCGATTGGGAACTCGCAACCCTTGGGCATCCGATGGCTGACTTTGCCTATCACTGCATGAGCTGGCATATTCCTGCCACGCTTTGGCGTGGCATCGCAGGCTTGGACCTAGCGTCTTTAGGGATTCCAGACGAGGCTGCGTATCTCAAACGCTATACCGACGCGACTGGCTTTGCCGGAGAAGAGCACTGGGACTTTTATATTGCCTACAACCTGTTCCGCATGGCCGCTATTTTGCAAGGAATTGCGAAACGCGCGGCGGATGGAACGGCCTCAGCCCCTGATGCAAAGGAAACCGGTAGTAAAGCAAGACCTCTTGCTGATATCGGCTGGCACTATGCCCAAAGGTACGCGCGCTCAAAACGTTGAACCCTCTCAAAGACTGGCAAAAAGATATGCTGGAGTCAGCATGTTGCTATAGTGGATAGGTCTAACATCCACGCCTATAGGCTATAGAATATGAAACGCTCAGTGATGCTCGGCCTGATGGCG